>CAIXTV010000190.1 GCA_903922465.1 uncultured bacterium | reverse complement strand
TAATCAATCGTCATAGACGAGGAGATTGGGGTGATCTGGATAATGAGGACATCCAACGTAATAATGATGCACTGATGGATGGTTCACGCTTGTTATCGGCTTATATTATCCAGAACATAATGTTTTGGGTGATTACAGAAGCTGAAAATGATAAGGGTGATCGTGCCGCTACAACTATCCTTTTACCCAGCGAGTATTAGTCCCTAATATCTCCTACCCCATTGGGCATTTTGCCCACAGGAACATTCGTGTTCCTTTTTTTGATGTGAATGGATTGATTTTAAGTTCACTATCGACGTACCCATTTCACTGATTTGTTGGGCTGGGAAATAATGCCAAACTAATTTACCACCAAACTAAAGTAACAGATTAGCCTGAAAAATTGGGCTGAAAAAAGACACAACAAAACCTACTCCGCTTGTGGCGTTTTAAAGAAGGCGTGTCAGTAAATTCCCCGTGCCAACAGTATGACCTTTCTCATCTTTTGTCTTGTTTTCTTTCGGATCGTATTTTCCTTTGGTATGACCATTCTCATCTTTTATCGTTTGTACGCCGTTGCTGGCTGTCGATATTTTTCCAATTGTGTGCCCTTTATTATCTTTCAGAACTTGATCTGCCATTTTTTTCTCCGTGAGCCGAGGAGGTTGTTTTGATATATACCAGCGTTTCATGTATGCATAACGTGTGGTTAAGCGAGCTGCACCATTTTTTAGCGACGCCGATTGATGTTTAAACTCAGCGTTCGCTGATTTTTTATAGTGGTTCGTAAGATTTAAAAACACTATATATACTCGATGTTCAAGTTTTTAATTCTTGATTTTATAGAACCCCACTAAATTAGTGGCTTGCAGCCATAGTTGCTATCATGTGGGACTTTGTAACTATTGACGAAAACACCTTGGTTTATCTGGGGTCGCTTCGACTAAGCTAAAAAAACTTGAACATCTAATTTAATAATTGATTCGTAACTATATGGCTTTAGTTATAAGGAACTCTTGAGCTGTTTTACATTTTATAAATAGTTCTGCCGACCCACCTCGATCTGGGTGATGTTTCATTGCGGCTATGCGAAATGCTTTTTTTACTATATCATTTGTAGCAGGCCATTTTTTAATGTCAAGTAAATTTAAAGCCCATTGCACGGCATTTACAGGAACTTCGTAAATGGCATCATTTTCAAAGTTTTCTCTTTTAAAGAACGCCCGCGTCTTTTTTTTTGCAGACTTTTTGGTGTAAAAATGCATGCGTAAAGACTTGTGATAACACTCGTCGTTAGCATCAAGTTCCTTTCTGTTTAGCATGATACTATAAACTACACGTGACTGCCATCCTTGCCTAAGATAACTTGTACCGCAAAATGGATATTTGTCTATGAATATATGACTATCTGTTTTTTTTATTATTCTGTGTTTTTGCCAGAGTGTTTTACTGGTTGAATAGCACTCAAGATGATCTGCATAAATAAATTCAATTAAAATAGGCTCAGAGCTTTCTTTTGGAGGGGTATTGAGTCTTTTAATAGCCTCTCTTTTTCGGATATGGTTTTTTATGTAATCCCCGTTATACATATAGGAAAAAGTATTTCCCTTTGATATTTTTAACGTTAATTCCGATAAGTCTGCCTGGAGAACGTTTTCATTTAAATAAATTGGTTCTTTGCAGCAGAGGTATTCAAAAGTATTACTCCATACGCCAATAGCATAATTTTTAGCCTTTTTTTGGCGAGAGACTAAAATGCCTTCTCGTACTACAAGGTTGTGCAGTTGCTCATTAAGATGATGTTTGTTGTCATAAATAATTTCCCCTTCTAACCCGTATTGTTCTGCAATATTTGAAACTTCATCTGTTGATTCAGCGGTTCCAGAAAGTATAGGAGGACGCCATACATCACTGCTTGGATAAATATCCCAGACTCCCCAAACGTATACAGTACCACTTGTTGATGACAATTCTATGTTATCTAAACAAGTTAAATTTGAGACAATACTTTTTAGTCTTTTGAGATGACGGCAATCTACAACGGAAAAATAAAGCTCCTCAATCATATTGCTATCCATTTCATGTGTTGTGTATGAAAGCGCCTAACGTAAAGTTTAGCCGATATGTTTTAAGGTCGCACTGTGTTATCACAACGCCGGCTACCCTTCTGTGGCGTTTTCATATATCAAGACTGCCATCCGCCAATACCATTCCACCCATATTCCATCAGAATCAAGCGGCTCTCATCTAGACATTTTCCGTGTAATCGCTTACGCACAGATCCAACGGCTGTTTGCATACCTTTGAAGCCAGCGAGTTGTAAGATATCCTTACCAATTTCTCGTGCTCGTTGATATTGAGGATAATTTTCAACTGCCGGGTAGCTATTTGCCTCGGCCCATTCATTGCTAGTAATAGTAAGCTCAGTAAGCTCCGTAATTAGGCTATCTACTTGATTTAATGCGGCCATGAAGGTTTCATGACCCACTTTTGGCACTATTTCGTCGTAAAGTGATTCTAATGTGCGATTATTCATCTTAATTTTTTATGTCTTTTTGGTATTGATGAGCCATCATTATGATCGGACATTCATATAATTATTTGATGGTTAATGTTTTATCACAACTAACCATTGAAGATTTAGTATCTTTACTGTTTGAAATATTTGCATCGACTGATAACGTTAATTTTCCACGAATATCAGGTAATACTACTTCCACTTCTTTTATTTCTGACAATGAGCCTTCTGTATTTTTAAAAGGGATGTTAAAAGATTCATTAAGATTAAATGGGATTTTGAAACCTTTAATTGTCGCTTTAGCTTTTACATTTAAATCAGCACGATATTCTGTTTTTGGATTGAAAGACTGATAATTATTAGGTAGGCTAATATGAACTCTAAAAATAGCAGTATCTCCAGACATGAAAGAAGATTGTGGAAATCGTCCTTGATTGAGAATATCACAAGTGACACTTAATAAATTAGCCTGGGCAGTTTGATTTACCAAAAACAAGATTGGGATTAACAGTAATCTTTTTTGTAACTTACTTATCATAGAAAATTCCTTTAGAAAACATTACGTCATCGGTTTGTCTAAATACCTATCAAAATTCAATGAGGCTTTATAGCCTTTTTGATTGCACACACAAGTATAAAACTGCTTGTACGCCATAATACGCGCGAATAATCCTACATTTACCTGTAAGACACAATAACAATATTCGAAATATGGTTAATTATCATGTGTCTCTGATTATTTTCAACTGCAAAAAAGTGTTACGTGTCACAAAATGAGTAAAAAGACTCTACATGCACATTGGACTACTCGCACCAGTTCACTATGAGATATTGTAAAACTCCATCATCATCAAACTATGCGTCATAAAGCTAGAAAATAGCTCTTCTTGCCATAAAACACGTAAAGCCATACAAAGTCATTGCTAGT
>CAIXTV010000189.1 GCA_903922465.1 uncultured bacterium | reverse complement strand
GGATTTAAACGTTAGACAAGTTGCCACCAGGCTAATGAAATTGGCTGAGAAAAACAGTCCAGCGTTTCAACGTACCAATGCCAAACGCGCTGAAAAGATGCAAGCGTTAGAAGGCTTAAAAACCGAAGTGGCAGGGTTAGAGAAGACTTTAAAAGACAAACAGCATGAGTTGGAAGTGGCTAAGATTGAGGCTGAGGATAGGGGGAATCAAATAACTGAAAAATCATTTGAAGAAATGACAGATGAAGAATTGCGTAAACTATATGAGTCTTCACTATTGAGAAATGAGCAAGACAAAATTCGCGTTATATTGATGAATCGCGCTACTGATGCAAAGGCAAAATCAGAAGGTGAAATAGTCAATACTCAAAATTCAGAAAAACATCAAAATATTGGTGCTGTAGCAAAATATATCTATGAAAACGCTGTAAATTTCAGAGATGTTTTAAATAGCGTGAAGTTAGAAAATACAAAATTTATAACTATAGATGAAGCCATAAATCTTATTAAAAAAGCAAATAAAATTTATGGCACAAACGTATCTTTTTATGAAATTTCAGCATTTAGCATAGTAAATGGTTATGCAGATGGTTATTCAATAAATACTGTAGAAGGTCTTATAAACTACCCCAATACATCAAAAGATAAAAAAAGATATGACATAAAGTTAATGAAATCCAACGGTAAAGAGTCTGTTGAGGCTGAGGATTTGAGCGAGGAATCTGTGAATGTTGAAATTAACAATTATTTCAAAAAATCACATGGAAATGTTTTTAATAACGTTGATTTTGTTGTAATAGAACAGCATAGAAATGTTTATTTAATTCAAGCAATGCAGCCTTATGAACACCTTGTTAAGGTTATGGTAAAAACACCGAATGGCATTAGAGAATTAAATTTGATTGACAAGCCGCAAGATGTTTTTGAAGCTACAAAAGATAGTAATAATTTGAACATTTGGAGCGTGTCTATTGATGCAATAGGCACTCATTACACTCGCGGTATCTTAAACACTGATAATTTAGAATTTACTCGCGATGATGGAAAAATTATTGCTTTTACTAATTATGGTGCGTTTAAATTAAGTACAGCAATTGGTGAAGAAACCACCGAGCAAACGCAAGCCACGCCTGAAGTTAAAGTAACTGCCAGTATGATTGAATATATTACGCAAGATGTATTCAAGGGAAAATCATTAAAATCAGCCATTAACGAATTCATTAAAAAATTTAATGGGCAAAATAATATGTTTCTTGGTGGTCTCGTAAATGTAACGTTTGATGCACTAATGAACGAATACATAAAAGACCATTGCGACGATGTGGTTAAGGCATTAGCTAAAGACAATAACTCAGTTAGATTTGAGATGTTTACAAAATCAACAAGTGAAAAGTTTGGAATTGAACTGCAAGTCGTGGTCGATTATTGTAAAAATGCAATTAACTTAAATCCACCTTCAATCGAGCAAACGCAAGCCGTAGAGCAAACACCCGAAATAAATCAAAATCTAGTGCGGGAAGAAAAAGGAATTAAGGTTGGTGAAAGTTACAATAATGAATTCTATGGGATGGTAAAAGTAACTGAAATTGAATTGAATGAATATCAAGACG
>CAIXTV010000188.1 GCA_903922465.1 uncultured bacterium | reverse complement strand
TTTTGAAATTGCTATATCCATCTATTTAAATTTGTTTTTTAATCGATATTAATATCTACAAAAATACATATTATCCATAACACAACACAAAGAGACAAAACCAGCATAGCACTAAGTTTCTTCTATTTTGTATCCCCCCAACCATCCCACAAAGATAAACCATTTTCCTCATATCCAAAGCAAATAAAGTTTGAATAAAACAAAGAAGCAAATACTGAGAAAATGTTAAAGGCTTTCATTATGGTTTCTTGTTTATGTAGATAATTGCAAATTATATGGAGTTTTACTTCGGCATTGCAAATATTGTCGAGCGGAATTATTTCTTTACTATCTTTTTAGTAATAATATTTCTTCTATTTGTTTCAATTCGTAAGGTATAAACTCCATTTGGAAATTTAGTCAGATTAATTTGATCTTCTATTTTTGATAGTTTTCCTGATATAATAATTATACCATTCTGGTCAAATAGAGTCATTTGATATTCTCCCATATTACTAAATACGATTTTGAAAATATCGGAAGTAGGGTTTGGATAAACTTGAAATATTTGATTTTTATTTTCAACTATTCCTACATGGTTTAACAGGTATTCACAATCAATTCCACTAGGATTGTAAAGTCCAATTAAACTGTCTTGAAAACATTTAAAGGAATGCTCTTCAAAATCAATTACAATAGAATCATTACAATTTCGGAATGATGGAAATAAGTATTGATGCCAAATTGGTCCAATATTTTCAACTATCCAGCCATCTATTCCAAAGGGTGATCCTTCAACGGTGTGCAAAAGAATAGCCTTACGATTTATTCCGTTTATATCAATTTTTCCTGTATCTATTACTTCTACCTTAGAAATTGTATCACAATTGGGTAATGAACCGGGTTCATCATTTACAATCCATTGATCACCAATGTTTGCATTGAAATTAAATAAAGTATAGAATTTATCATTTTTGTAATAAAAGACAGTATCACCTGAGATGTAAGTAAATTCGGATGGGTCATCTAAAATTGGACCTTGCAAATAAATATCTCCGGGCTGATGAAAAAAAGTGTGCTTTTTAATTAGATATTTCTGGCAGTTTTTATTTTGAATTAACGTATCAGTTCCAAGTTCAATTTTATAAAATCCATAACCAGTATAAGAAAAGTCATAATGCCAAATCGCATCATTTTTAACCCAAACTTGTCCGTTTGTATAAACGAAAGTCAGGGAAGAAAGAATAAATAATAAAACTAATTTTCTCATTGTCTTGGTTTTAATTGGAACTAACATTTGCCTTGCACCATCGCCATTATTTCCATTTTTATTATTAGAGTTAATATTATCCTTTAATAATTCAATTTTCTCAAGCAGCCCTTTCACCTGCTCCATTCCCTTATGCCTTATATGAAAAAATTTTCTAAACCATCTCCTCATAAACCAAAAGAATTCCCAAAAATACAAATAATTCCAACTCCAAAACATTTTCTTTTTATTGATTAGCAAGACTATTCTAATCCATTGTTATTTTTGCTTTATTATTCCTTCTATTTTGC
>CAIXTV010000187.1 GCA_903922465.1 uncultured bacterium | reverse complement strand
GTCCATATTCACATCGAGAATTTGCGCGCCCCCCTCTACCTGCTGACGGGCAACCTGCAAAGCATCTTCATATTTCTTATCGCGTATGAGTTGAGCAAACTTCTTGGAACCCGAAACATTGGTGCGTTCTCCGATATTAATGAAATTGCTTTCTTTGGTAATAAAAAGGGCTTCCAAACCCGAAAGAGCCGAAACTTTGGCAAGTTGAGGAAGTCGGTGAGGACTTGCTGAAGCAGCAAATTCTGCAAAAACCCTGATATGTTCGGGAGTAGTGCCGCAGCAACCTCCTACCATATTTACAAAACCTGATTGAATGAAGTCTTTGATGTGTTCGCCCATCACATTGGGGGTTTCATCATACTCGCCAAACTGATTGGGCAAGCCGGCATTGGGATAAGCACACACATAAAAAGGCGCAGTCTCAGCCAATTCTTCAATATAGGTGCGCATCTGACGTGCCCCCAAAGCACAATTCAAACCCACGCTCAGCAAATCGAAATGAGAAATGGAAATCAGAAACGCCTGAAGGGTTTGACCAGAAAGGGTTCTACCGCTGGCATCCGTAATTGTGCCTGAAACCATAACCGGCAATCGAACACCCAGTTTATCGAAACAATTTTCGATGGCAAAAAGAGCAGCTTTAGCATTGAGGGTGTCGAAAATGGTTTCAACCAATAGCAAATCGACTCCACCTTCAATTAAAGCCGTAACTTGTTCTTCGTAAGCTTCGCGCAGAAAATCGAAAGTAAGCGAACGAAAACCGGGATTGTTTACATCGGGCGACATCGAAAGGGTGCGATTGGTTGGACCAATGGAACCCGCCACATAACGGGGTTTCGCGGGGTTTTCTAAAGTGAATTGGGTGGCGGCAGCCTGTGCCAACTGTGCCGATTGAAAATTAATTTGATATACTTGGTTTTCCACCCCATAATCAGACATGGAAACACGCTGAGCACTAAATGTATTGGTCTCGATAATATCAGATCCTGCAGCGAGATAAGCCTGATGTATGGCGCTAATGATATCGGGACGGGTAAGGCTTAGCAAATCGTTATTGCCCTTAAGCAAATGAGAATGATTGGCAAATAAGCTCCCACGGAAATCTTCTTCGGTGAGGGTATATTGCTGTATCATAGTCCCCATAGCACCATCGAGAACGAGGATGCGCTGCGATAAAAGGTCTTTTATGTTGGGTTTGGTAATTTTCATTGTTGAAGTGAAATAGAATCGGGGGCAAAGATACGAAAAAGTGGGCTAAAGGGGGGAATGGTTATGAGTTATGAGATTTTTTGGAATTTTGGTTCTAAAGGGGAATAAATTACATTCTCATTCATTTTTCAATTCATCGAATTTGGCGGTCATGGTGGGGTTGCCGCGGGTTAGTTTTTTTATAGTTAAGTCTTCTGCTTTTATGTTGGCAAGGCGCAGATTGTTTACTGATGCCAGAAGGGAATCTTTTGTTTTTTGTAGGTGGTCGATGGTTTTATCTATTTCGTCCATTGCGGTTTTAAATTGGCGACTTGCGAGATCATAGTTCTTGGCAAATCCTACTTTAAATGTGTTGATGTTCTCTTCGAAATTGGTAATGTCGATGTTTTGATTTTTCACTACGGCGAGTTCGGCTTTGGCTTTCATCGAATTCATTGCGGCATTGCGCAGAATGGTGATAATTGGAATAAAAAATTGTGGTCGTACTACATACATTTTCTCATATTTGTGAGAAACATCGACTATGCCTGCGTTATAGAGTTCGTTGTCGGCTTCTAAAAGGGTGACAAGTACGGCATATTCGCATTTCTTTTCTGTTCTATCTTTGTCTAACTCTCTGAAAAAATCTTCATTTCTTTTTTTGCTAGAAGTTTCGTCTCCCTCATTTTTCATTTCGAACATGATAGAAATGATTTCGTTGCCGAAATCGTCCATTTCGCGATAAATATAATCGCCTTTACTTCCTGATTTCGAATCGTTATCTTTTTCGAAATAGGCTTTTTGAAATGCGCTTGCCCGAATTTTATTGAATTCTATCTCACAATGTTGTTCGAGGGTTTCGCCTAACATTTTGGTTGAAAGTTTGAGCTTCATATCCTTATAACGCTCTATCATTTCGTCCTTAGTTTTCAGTTCATTTTCATACTTTTCCTTTAGTGAATTTGCCGTAATTTTTAATTCAAAATCTTTGTTTTGCAAGCTATTTTTCAGTTCATCTCTTTCCTTTTCTACCGTATTTACAGCTTGTGTAACAGCTAATTTTTGTTCTATAGTTGCATTTTCAAGTTTTGCTTTCATTGCTGATAGCAGGCTGTCTTTTTCCGACAGTTGCTCGGATAGTTTGCGCTCGCTGTTCGATTTGAGTTGCATGATTTCTTTATCCTTATTGGCAAGTTCGGTTTGCAATGCATTTTTAAGATTTGCCTCGGCAAGCTTTACGGCATTTTCTTTTTCCTTTTCAGCCAGGGTTAAGCGGTTTTGCAGTTCTTCTTCAAATTTATGGTCTCTCACTTGTTTAAGAATATCGGCAAAACCGGCTTCATCTACTTTAAAAACCTTTTGGCAATGGGGGCATACAATTTCGTTCATATATATTGGGTTATGGTTCTTTTATTGGGGGGTGTTTTGCTTTGGAGTGGCTTACATCTATCAATACTATACAGCTAGATAAAACCGACTGAGGTTGGAACCTCTGCCGAACTTCAGCCTTTGGTGA
The DNA here is from genome assembly GCA_903922465.1 of uncultured bacterium. Classification (GTDB taxonomy): domain Bacteria; phylum Bacteroidota; class Bacteroidia; order Bacteroidales; family CAIXTV01; genus CAIXTV01. The sequence continues at coordinate 20,087 of CAIXTV010000187.1, read as the reverse complement.
ACGGGGGGAGTTCCTTGTCTTTTCGTTCTTGCTTTTGCCACTGAACCGGATTTTTTATAGCTTCAAATAATTCGTTCTCTTTGCGGAAATTTTGCAGCATCGTGAACAATTCAGCGTTGTTGGACACTGAGGCTTTTTTTCCCTGATTTGTAATAATGCTTATTCCCAAGCTTTCTGCAAGGCTTATCAATAGAGGAACATCATCATTGTTTTTTATTTTAAATGTAATTGTTCGCATGTCTAAAATTCTTTTTTCAAAATCCAAAATTACAAATATATCCTGAAACAAAAGAAAAAAATCAGCAGAATGTTTCAGATTGTGGCTAAGTGAAATATTCTGCTGAAGGAATTATGTGGGAAAAACAGAAGAAAATTGACAAATTTTAAAAGCTGTAAAATCTAACACACACAATATCAAGCCGAAAGAGTTCAAGGTCAAGCTCCGGATGCTTCATCTCAAGCTGCAGATGCTTCATCTCAAGCTGCAGATACTCCATCTCAAGCTGCAGATACTCCATCTCAAGCTGCAGATGCTCCATCTCAAGCTGCAGATACTCCATCTCAAGCTGCAGATACTCCATCTCAAACTGCAGATGCTTCATCTCAAACTGCAGATGCTTCATCTCAAACTGCAGATGCTCCATCTCAAGCTTAGGATGCTTCATCTCAAACTGCAGATGCTTCATCTCAAACTGCAGATGCTCCATCTTAAGGCAGAAATATTTCGGTTTAATTTTTTTTTTCGAAAATACAATATTCTCATTAATTATTATTATTTTTGCGTCATGAAAAATTTATCAATGTCGCGACATATTGAGCAAAATCCCTTCTATCAATATTGGACACAAAAAAATAGCAGCAGGGTATAACTTCAAAAACGAGAAATATGCCAAAATTTAAAGCAATTTATTATCCTCGCTTAGACGGTGATGTTCCTCCCTTCTATGCTCACGCTGTAGAAGAGTTGACCACCGGAGGTCTGGCAACAAAATACGGAATTTTGCCGGCAGATGTACTCAAAATTGAAGCCAACAGCACCAATATCCCTGTTGTTCTTCAAGCATCAAACGATGCAGCCGTAGCAGCAAAAGAAGCTACTTCGGTTAAAAATGAGGACTTTGCCACATCAAAATTCGATTTGTTAAACGTATTTACCGCCATCAACCGTTCACCTCTGCTCGACGAAGCTGATGCTGTTGCCCTTGGAATGCGTCAAGGTCACACACCTCCTGATCCAACATCTGCTCAGCCCGTCATATCTAAGGTAACCTCTTTGCACAATAAGATAATTATCGATTGGGTGAAGGGCGCATGGAATGGCGTGAATGTGTATGCCAGCTATGATAATATCACTTTCGAAAAACTTGACAAAGACAATCGTTCGCCTTTCGAAGACAAACGACTCAACAAAGTTGCTCATGTTCCAGAAAAACGATATTATAAGCTTTGCTACTTCGACACTACAGGTGAAGAAATTGGACTGATGAGCTTAGTAAGCATGGTAATTACCGATATTTACGCGGTTTAAACCTGACTAAGTACAATTGAAAGCGACCCTATTTGAAGGGTCGCTTTTTTTGTTTACCCTAAAAATGAAATTCCAAACCAAAAACAAAGTTCCTCTAAACTTTCGTCTTATTCTTTTTATGGTATTTGGAAATTGTATTAATTCACATGAATGATTTGGATTTTAAAAAGCTGAATCTTTTTCATGATCTTGTAATAATAAAAAACCAAAATCATGCATTCATGAAAGGAGACTAAGATTTTTTGTAGTTTTGTATCACAATTAAATCAGGTATTTTATGAAAACAAAAAAAGTGGAATTGGTATTGCAACCGAACGAAACACATTGGGTTGGAGATGGATTTAGGGTGCATAATTTTATTCCCGGTGGATATCATTTAGACATGGAAAGAATGAACCCTTTCATTCTGCTTGATTATAATTCGAAATATGTTTTCCCTCCATCAAAAAAACCAAAAGGAGTTGGAGTGCATCCTCACAGAGGTTTTGAGACGGTAAGTATTGCTTATAAAGGGAAGGTTGCACATCATGATAGCAGTGGCGGCGGGGGTGTAATCGGCGAAGGCGATGTGCAATGGATGACGGCAGCATCAGGCGTCCTACACAAAGAATATCACGAAGAAAATTGGAGCAAACAAGGAGGCGAATTTCAAATGGTTCAATTGTGGGTTAACCTTCCTGCCAAAGATAAAATGTCGAACCCAAAGTATCAGCCCATAACAAACGATATGATGGGAAAAGTAGATTTGCTAGACGATGGCGGTTTAATTGAAATCGTAGCGGGGTCCTACAATGATGTTCAAGGACCAGCATCGACCTTCACCCCTATTCATCTTTTTAATGCAAAGCTTAACAAGGAAGGGAAAGCATCATTTAATTTTCCTGCAAATTACAATACGGCCCTTTTAGTCATTGAAGGCAGCATCAAAATTAATGAAAATGAATTGGTCCCGACTGATAATTTCGCCTTATTTGAAAATGAGGGAGAAGAATTCACGATTCATGCACAAGAAAACAGCATCGTTCTCATAATGAGTGCCGAATCTTTAAACGAACCAATTTCTGCTCATGGGCCATTTGTTATGAATACCCGACAGGAAATAATACAGGCTTTTGATGACTTTAATAGAGGGAAGTTTGGATATTTGGAAGATTAAGGAAGAAATTAGCTCTTCTTGGCTGCTTTTGCAATGCTAACACTTCAAATCTAAAATTCATATTGCAATTAAGCAGGTTTTATATTTCTCCTTTAGAATAGGACTTTTCAATCATCTGAACAAAGTCACACTCCCCGTCAGAAATTCCTTTTTAGCCCCTGACTTTTCTTTGTCTTTGGTATATTTGAGTTGCCAAACGTACACCCCCTCGGGACAATCTTTGCCCATAAACTTTCCATCCCAACCCTTTTCGGGGTCGTACGAAAAAAATATCTGTTCGCCCCAACGGCTAAATATTCTGAGTTCGAAATCGTAAATATTTAAACCATACACTTTAAACACTTCGTTTTTAGTGTCATCGTTAGGGGTGAAGGCATTAGGGATATATAAAATGGTATTTTCTTTTACGATGACGGTTTTACTAATAGTATCGTAGCACGAGCGATTGTCTTCAATCAGGAGGGTCACTAAATAAGTGCCTGTTGCATTAAAAACATGAAGAGGATGCTGGGTGAAATCGAAACTTCCATCGCCAAAATTCCATTGCCAGCTAATGGGATTAACAGAATTGTCGAAAAACTCACAAAGTGGATTATCAGTAAACATCACAGGCGGCGAAGGGGTGAAATCTGCATAAGCTTCATAGTCATTTATAATATTGAAATTATAAACCTTGTTGCACATCGGGTTCGAAACGGTTAAAGAATAGCTTCCGGCAAACAAACTGTTTATAAACGAATTGCCCGACGAATTGCTCCAAAGATAATCCAACTGAATGGAGCTAGTATTATTGGCAAAAGCGGCACCCACTCCCCTATTGCAAGTATCATTTTGAATGTTTAAACTTATGGGTGGAAAAGGGAATGTGTCTTGTATTATAACAGTATCAAGCACCATGCATCCATAAGAATCGGTAACACTGAGAATAAATTGACCCGCCTGAACTTGACTTAATATATTGGAATTTTGTACTGGAGTAGAATTCCATGTATAGATATAAGGAGGATATCCGTTGCTTATTACAGATTCAGCCGATCCATTTGTATCAGAACAAATTTGAGGGGTGACATTAATAAAGCTAATTGAAAAAGCAGGAAGATTGCTTATAATAATAGTATCGCTTCGAGTAGAACAATAATAAGGGTCAAATATGCTAAGGATATAGATTCCTGCATGTAAATTATTCAAATCACTAAGTGTATCGGCAGCGGATGCATTCCATTGAAAATGCAGCGAGTCGGTTCCATGATACATGACGTCGCATTGAATACTACCAATACCTAAGTTGCAGTAATCGTCCTGTATTGTGAAAGTAATAGTGGGAGGAGAAACCATTCCATAATTATTGGCACGTGGCGTTGGAGTTTGTGGCGATGAGGACCAAATCATACTTCCATCCTGAATTCTTTGGAACGACAAATAACTTTGTTGAACGGGAGCACCTACAAATTCGATGTTTGAAATATTAGCAGCTGCGGGTAATGTCTGAATGCCAGAACAGCTTGTTCGTGTGGTTATCGGATATAGATATTCTGTTTGAGCAGTAAGCAAGCTAGGTGAATTTAGAAGATTCCAATAGACGGCATCAATTGGAATTCCGTTAGGGTCATAAATTGCAACCCAGCCAAACTCATCGCGAAGGAACCATCGTACAATTTCACCATCGAGGTTATTTACCCCAAATACTGATTGTCGGTATGCGGTGAGATTAAAATCGAGAACAGGAACCTGAGAATCATTTCCGCCAATAATGAGATATCCGTGAGGAGGAATTTTAGTGCCTGCTGGAAAGGTGAAAGCTCCCCAGTTTTGGCTTAACAAATCAACTGGCTGCATGTTGCAAGCTAAAGTAAAGCAAGAAATATCTAAAGTATCACAACCACTTGGATTGTATAACTCTACCCATTCACGATTGTAAGGAATTGGAAAATCGGTATTGTAAAACGAATTGGCATCAGTTGTGCCATTTGGGTTTGACACATCGGCAGAGTTCATAACAGGACTCGATAAGACTTCATTAATAAGCACTACCTGAGCATTAATAGAGATGTTAATGCAAAAACTCAAACAAAATAATATAGTGGCAATGTGTTTCACTTATCTGAATCAAATTTGAATTCAAAGTTACAAATTATTTAGAGATGCGAGCATATTTTAAGATTAGGATATGTTAATATCGCATAATTCTACTATTCGTAAGAATTATAAACCAATGCTACATGTATTAATTCAAACAATTCCAACTTTGCTTATTTCACTATCAAAACATTAAATATGAGATAATAGGAAGGCTTTAAGTCAACACGATTTCAAGAAAAGATCATCAATTATCCTCATTTTGATTTGTAAAGCTATTATTTAAATTCAGGTAAGGAAAATATTTTTATCTTTGCAGCGGATTTAAAAATTCATCGGGGCGTGGCGCAGTTGGCTAGCGTACTTGCATGGGGTGCAAGGGGTCGGAAGTTCGAGTCTTCTCGCCCCGACAAAAACAAAGGGTTTCAGAAATATCTGAAACCCTTTGTTTTTACTAAATCATTTGTACTTTTGAATATTCATTTATCTGCCAAGTTGTCATTTATAAAACAAAGTCATTCAATAGTTTAATAAAAAAAATATTTGGTATGATTATATCAATTCACTCAAAAACTAATATCACATAAAATGGAAGAACATTTAGAAAAAGTAAAATGCCTAATAGTAGGCTCAGGTCCTGCAGGTTATACTGCAGCAATTTATGCAGCCCGCGCTGACCTTCACCCTGTTTTGTATGAAGGATTACAACCAGGTGGACAGCTCACTATCACTACAGAAGTAGATAATTTCCCTGGTTATCCCAATGGGAAACAAGGTGGAGAAATCATGGAAGATATTAAACAACAAGCCCTACGCTTTGAAGCAGATATTCGCAATGGTTTAGTAACAGAAGTTGATTTAAGTCAGCGGCCGTTTAGAGTTAAAGCAGATGATGGAAAAACCTTGCTTGCAGAAACACTAATTATTGCCACAGGTGCCACTGCTCAATGGCTAGGTCTTCCTTCTGAGGCTGAATTTAATGGTTATGGAGTATCAGCGTGTGCCACATGCGATGGTTTCTTTTATAGAGGCAAAGATGTCGCAGTGGTAGGTGGTGGAGATACAGCATGTGAAGAGGCTACTTACCTTTCAAAGCTTTGTAATAAAGTTTATCTCATTGTAAGACGCGATGAACTCAGGGCTTCAAAAGCTATGCAACAAAAAGTGAAAGAAACTTCAAATATTGAAGTTATCTGGCTACATTCGCCAAAAGAAATCGTTGGCGAACAACAAGGGTTTGCAAAATCAGTGACTGGAGTTTTACTTAACAACAATAAAACAGGAGAAGAGAAATTATTGAAAATTGACGGGTTATTTGTTGCCATTGGACATCATCCTAATTCGGATATTTTCAAGGGACAAATTGATTTAGACGAAAATGGATATATAAAAACTATTCCTGGAAGTAGCAAAACAAACATTAATGGTGTTTTTGCAGCAGGAGATGTACAGGATCATTATTACAGACAAGCAATAACTGCAGCGGGAAGTGGTTGTATGGCTGCAATAGATGCCGAACGTTTTCTTTCATTTTCAAGCTAATGATTCTTTAAAGAAATGAGATTCGCAGCCGTTATTTTACTCCTCTTCACATTTCCCTATTCCACCCTATTTTCTCAAAATCAAGATAGTACTTCAATAAGTGATTTTGACAGGGAGTTGATTTCACTTGGTTTAATAAGTGATGTAAGTGGCGAAAAAACCGAAAAATATCCTAACGGAAAAACAAAATATATAGGGAATTACCTCCATGGGAAAGAAAACGGTCATTGGATTTGGTGGTATAAAAACGGCAAAAAATATTTTGACGGATATTTCAGGAACGGATACAAGGATAGTAGTTGGGTATATTATAATGAAAAAGGCAAAAAATGGTTAGACGAAAATTTCATTATGAATAAAAAGAATGGGAAATGGCTCGAATATTATCCAAATGGGAACATAAAAACTTCTGGATTTTACATTTTAGACAAAGAAGATAGTGTTTGGACAGAATATTATCCGAATGGCAAAAAACAGTCCCTCATCAACTATAATGCAGGTAAAAAAAATGGACTAACCTTTCAATGGCATCCTAATGGAAAATTAAAACGGGAAGGGACTTATCGTAGCAATAAAAAGGAAGGGAAATGGACTGATTATTTTAATAACGGGGAAAAAGAAGCTGAGGGTGTATTTCAAAACGATTACATGGAAGGTCTATACTCAGAATGGGATACAAAAGGCAGATTGCTAACAGAAAAAGTAATGAAAAAAGATCAGGTTATTGAAGAAAAGATTTATGAAAACGGAATTTACGTTAAAAAAGTTTACTATGGTAAGGATCAACCTGTAAAAATGGAATAACTTAATATCGTTTTTCTAAATCTGATTACCTCTATAAAAATAAACCTCATTTAAAAATAACTTCATTAATTAAATAGAGCATATTATCCACAATAAAGAAGTCATGCAATGAAACTAATATTTGCAACACAAAATCAACATAAAATTAAAGAAATCAATCAGATTCTTGGAAATGATTTTTCTACCATTGGATTAGATTCATTAGGATTTTTTGATGAAATCCCCGAAACACAAAGCACTATTGAAGGGAATGCACTTCAGAAAGCTCAATATATTTGGAATAAATTCCATATGCCTTGCTTTGCTGATGACACTGGCCTAGAAATAGACGCCTTAAATGGGGCACCTGGTGTGTATTCGGCAAGGTATGCTGGGGTAAATAAAAGTTTTGATGACAATTGCAATAAAGTGTTAGATGAACTTAAAGGAAAAAGCATTCGTTCTGCAAGGTTTAGAACCGTGATTGCATTAATTATTGATGCTAAAGAATTTGTTTTTGAAGGTATTATTGAAGGAAAAATCACTGAACAAAATACAGGGAATGATGGCTTTGGGTATGATCCTATTTTTTTACCTGAAGGGTATAATCAGACTTTTGCACAAATGTCCTCAGAGTTAAAAAACAAAATTAGTCACCGAGGTTTGGCTACAAACAAACTTGTGAACTTCTTAAAAGTCTATCCTAATCTATGAAGATTTGTTTGATTGGATTTATGGGATGCGGGAAATCAACTCTAGGGAAGCAACTTGCAGAGTCCCTTAAGTTAGAATTCATAGATCTTGATAGTGCATTTGAGGAGAAATATCATATGGAGATTACTTCATTTTTCAATTGGTTTGGTGAAGTGAAATTCAGAGAACTAGAAACTCAATTATTAGAAAGTTTACTTCAGAAGGATGATTTTGTCCTTTCTACAGGAGGAGGCACACCTTGTTTTAACAACAACATGGAACTTATCAAAAAACATGCTTTGAGTGTTTATATTAAACTTCCATTTGCAATTTTAAACGAAAGGCTAATACACACACGAAAGAAACGCCCGATAATCCAACACATCAATGAAGATGAATTATTAAGCTTTATAGAAAACATTGTTCCGAAAAGAGAAGAGTTCTATGTACAAGCAGATATAATTCTAAATTCTGACACTTTTAATGTAAACAAAACTTCAATTATTATTCAGAAGAAAATATTAGAAAAACTTAAAATCAAGTGATTTAATTTATCAAATTGGGGACTTCAAAAACTAAATATCACAAGAATATCAAATACATAATAATACAATAAGCCTAAGCTTTTTGTATTATTATTGATTTAAAGAAGTAGTAGGATTCATTTTAAATCCTAATTTCACAAAGGAATCCTTTAAATGTATCCTTCGAAGTTGACTTTAATTAGATTTCTTAAATCGATAAGTACCATAGGCACTACCTAATAATAAGAATATACTCAATCCCCCGTCGATAGGGGCGCTACCACCAACTGGCAAGTCACTTCCTCCACCACTACCTGGATTAGTAGGAGGATCAGGAGGACCTTGAGCGAAGGATGCACTCACTATAAACATAAAGAAAACTATTGAAATCAGCCTTGTAAACCTAAAGATGTATTTTTTCATGGCATGTGTTTTTGTGACAAAATATATTTGTGCAAATATACAATAAATTGTTTTCGTCAAAACATTTGTTCTTTTTTTTTCAAAACAATTTTGTTAACGTTTTCTAAACCCTACATTTTCAAATGATTTTAATTGGATATGACTGTTAGATTTCGTTATTTTGTTTTTTTTTTCGAATGAAAAACAGCAAGCCAAAAGTAATAAGTAGTTTTTTTCTATTGATTTTTCTTCTTCCATTCCAAAGAATGGCTAAAAGATTAAAATCGCCTATTAAAAGAAAAGTTATTGTAAGTAACTCAAAGCTAAAACCAAAGTTTAAAACTCCAAAGAAAAATTCTTTCTTAAAAACACTTTTTCTTGCTCCAATTGCGAAAGGAAGACAGCCATATAAAGATCCAAATATGGCATCTGAACGAAAAACCACAAAAGAAGCAATTGCGCATTCTATTAGAGTGAAAAAATCTAAAAGGAAGAAAGAACAACCTAAAGTAAAAGTTGGGGTTATTGCTTTTTTTAAATATTGGGCCAGCCTGAAAGCAGATCAGAAACTAACAAAAGAATTTAGGGAAAGCATAGAAAAAAAGTCTTTTTTGAAATGGGTTCTTTCTTTTAGACTAAATAAATTTAAGCTTCGATTAATTAAATTCCAAAATTCATTTAAAGATTGGTCTCGTCATTCAAGAAGATTACTTCGGACCAAAGTAGTTCGAAACCGATTTATTGCATTGGCTGCGAATTCTACTATTTTATATATCATAAGTTACTTATTTATCTACGTTTTAAACCAATTCACATCGGTTGTTGTAGGCAGTCACTTCGGATTGTATTGCAAACTATTCTATTACAATATTTTGTGGCCAGCTCCTTCATCAAAGTTATGGAGCTTTGATTCAGTAATTACCACATTTATCTCAGGCCCCATATTTTCATTATTTTTAGGTTCACTTTTAATTATTTTGTTTTTTCTTATTCATGAAAAAAATCGAATGTTTAGAACATTTTTCCTTTGGGGATACCTTCATGCTTTTAATTTCTTTTTAAGTTCGTTTATTGCAGGAGCGATTTCTGATTCGGGGATGGGTTATGCTCTTAATTGGTTATACTTTTCTACTGTTGATAAAATCATTGCATCTATATTAGGCACATTTATTTTAGCATTTATAGGTTTGGCATCCACTAATAATTTTTTCAAAACTGCTCCATTGAACTTCTTTCTTAGCAAGCAGAACAGAATCTTATTTATCACTTTCATTGTAATTATTCCATGGCTTATTGGGTCATTCATAATTTTACTTTTCAAAATACCTCATAACACACCTTACGAAACTTTATTATTTGTTCCTCTAATATTTGCATTTATTCCAATTTTCCCTAATTTTAATTCGAAGCAATCGTCACGAGCTAAAATCTTAAATGAAACCAAAAAAATTGCAGTGAGTTGGCGCCTTTTGGTTTTACTAATTATAGTTGTTTTAACATACAGAATTGGTTTGGGATATGGAATTATGTTTGATTTTTAATTTCTATTATTCCAATTTAATAAAGAAGGGCTTTCGAGCTTCATTTCTTTTAATTTTTGTTTACTTTCAAAACTAAGAATTTTTCATTCTCCTATTTAATGTTTTCTGAATTTGGCACTTCTATAAGTAAAAAACTCAATTTCCCCAACTAAGATCTATGATTTTTGAGGCTACTGTCCAAGTTATTAATAATAAGTTTGGAATTAATCATAGAAAGTCTTGACTCATTAAAATAATATCCGAACTAATATTGAAAAATAAATACACTCCCATATAAGAAAAACATTTGTATGCTTCTTTATTTGAGAAACCATACTCTGATGTTTTTCAATATGTTACTGCGTTATTATCGCTAGTAACTACAGTTATATTTTTTTTCTAACTTCATGACTTTTTTCTGTTTTGTGATACAATTTAAGTTATTAACAATATCAGCCTCATAAATCCGTATATTATTAGCATGACCCAAGTTATTTAATCAATAATTTTATACCAAAATATTCTTCTATGAAAACGCTTAAATCGTCTATAATCGTAGCATTATCTTTGATGATAAACACCTTTGTTTTTTCTCAAAAAACGGCTATTTACAATCAACCCGATTTCTCTTATCAATCAGCAATTGAATTGTTTAACAAGCAGAAATTTAACTCGGCAAAAGAAGCATTTCAAACAATAGGTAATTCCATTAATGAGCCAAAGTCAGAAATGAGAGCCAGTTGTTTGTTCTATGCTGCATTATGTGCCTGCGAATTATACAACAATGATGCCCCTGCTTTGCTTACTGAATTCATTAATCTTTATCCCGAAAACGCTCATTTGAATAAAACTTATTTTGCTTTAGGTAAATATTACTTCTACAAGCAAAAACACGATTTGAGCTTGAAAAATTTCAGAATTGTGAATGCTCTTGAATTAAATGAAAATGAAAGGGCTGAATTTTATTTTAAATGTGGGTATTCGGCTTTTTCCACGAATGAGTTTGCTACTGCCAAAAATAATTTTAATGAAATAAAAGATAAGGACAACAAATATGCGTCGCCTGCAACCTATTATTACTCACACATTCTCTATAAAGAGAAGAAATTCGAATCAGCTCTGAAAGGATTCGAAAAACTTAAGAAAGATGAAACCTTTGGAGCAATAGTCCCTTATTATATTGCCCAGATATATTATCTACAATCTAAATATCAAGAGCTAATCGAAGTTGCAACAGCCCTTTTAAACTCCTCATCACCTAAAAGGACAGCTGAAATATCGAGGTTTGTATTTGAGGCTTATTTTAATTTAGAAAAATACAGTGATGCCATCCCTTTCATGCTTAGCTATAAAGACAAATCCACCAATATATTTAGCCGAGAAGATAATTACAAACTGGGATATTGTTATTATAAATCAAATGATTATTCCAAGGCTATTCCATGCTTTATTAATACATCAGCAACAACTGATTCTTTAGGTCAGAATGCTATGTTTTATTTGGGCGATTCATATGTGAAAATAAAAAAGAAAAAAGATGCTTACCAAGCATTTGGCGCTGCCTATAAACTTGATTTCGATCCTAAAATAAAAGAGGAGTCATTATACAACTTTGCAAAGCTATCTTTTGACCTTTCCTATAATCCATATAACGAAGCCATAAAAGCTTTGGAAAAATACCTTCTTGAATATCCCGAATCGAAGAAAAAGGACGAAATGTATGGTTTTTTGGTGAATATCTATACTACGACCCGAAACTACAAAGATGCAATAACTTCTATAGAAAAAATCTCTAAGCTAAGCCCAAAACTTTTGGCATCCTATCAAAAGCTACTCTATTATAGAGGGGTCGAGCTATTTAATAATGAGAATTATCAAGAGGCAATCATCTTATTCGACAAAGCCATAGGTAATAATTTTGAGCCTCAATTTACCGCATTAGGTTTATATTGGAAAGCTGATGCTTACGATAGGCAAAACGATTTCGATTCAGCTCAAATAAATTATGCATTATTCTATGCAATCCCTGAAGTTTCGAAATTGCCTGAGTACAAGATCTCCTATTATAATATGGGCTATTCGCAATTTAAAAAGAAGAATTTCTCCCAAGCATTAATCTCGTTTAAAAAATATGTAGAAATTGCTGACAATAAAGAAAAGAAGATATTCAACGATGCAAATCTACGCTTAGCCGACTGTTATTTTGTGACTAAAAGTTATTCGAATGCAATTGATTACTATGACCATGTGATTGAGGCAAAGGTAGGTGATATGGATTATGCCATGTATCAAAAAGCAATTTCACTTGGGGTTTTAGGCAAATTGGAAAGCAAGACTCAGCAACTCACAAAACTATTAGAACAATTCCCCAAGTCCACTTATTCTGACGATGCTACCTTTGAATTGGGCAATACGTATTCTATAATGAAAAACGACACCAAGGCCCTTGAATACTTCAATAACATTGCAACTAAACAATCAAACAGTTATTACAACAAAATCGCCTTACTCAAAACCGGGTTGATACAATATAATAATAATCAAGATGAACAGGCACTATTAACCTTCAAGAAAGTAAATGAACTTTATCCAGGTTCTGCGGAATCAAAAGAAGCTCTCGTTAATATTAAAAACATTTACGTTGACCAAAACAAGGTAGATGATTTCTTTATGTATGTTAAAGGTCTATCATTTGCCAATGTTTCGGAATCGGAGCAAGACTCCATCACTTATATTGCCGCCGAAAACCGTTATATGAGTAACGATTGTGAATCGGCAGTAAAAAGCTTTGCAACTTATATTGAGAAATTCCCAAAAGGAGCATTTGCTTTGCAGGCTAATTTCTATAAATCAGAATGCGAAATGCGCTCAGGTAAACCAGAAGACGCTATCAAAGGTTATGAATATGTAATTTCTCAACCCCAAAGTAAGTTTACTGAAAGCTCTTTACAAAAAGCGGCTAATATCAATTTCTCATTGAAGAACTACGAAAAATCTTTCAACCAATTTACACAGTTAGAACAGAATGCCGAATACAAAGCAAACCTGATTGAATCGGGCACAGGGAAAATGCGCTGTGCATATCTGCTGAAAAACTACACTCAAGCTATACAGTCGTCACGTTCAGTGTTGCTATTAGATAAAATCACTCTTGAGTTAAAATCAGAAGCACATCTCATTATTGCAAAATCTGCTTTAGAGATAGATAGTCTTGCGTTGGCACAAACTGAGTTCGAAATCACATCTAAACTTGCACATAACGAAGCCGCTGCTGAGTCGAAATACAATTTAGCACTTATTTATTTCAATCAGGGGAACCTTGATAAATCAGAAAAGCTGATTTTTGATTTCATTAGTCAATCGCCTTCTTATGAAGAACTTCTTGCAAAGAACTTTATTCTCCTTTCTGATATATATGTCAAGAAGGATAATCTATTTCAGGCGAAACAAACCCTACAAAGTATCATCGATAATTATGAAGGTGCCGACATAGTTAAAACTGCTCACGAAAAATTCAATGCTATAGTAGATATTGAAAAAGCTAAAGAGGCGAAGCAAAACGAACTCAACAATCCTTTTGGAAAAGAAGAATAGAGTTTGATTAATAATGAAAAATGAATAATTAATAATAGAAAAGATATGAAACTCCACCTTAATATATATAGTTTGTTGCTGATAGGAATACTGTTTTTTACCAGTTCTTTATATGCGCAACACAATGAAGAAGTAACTATTATAGCTTCTTATAACCCAAGCATATCCGATGCCTCTCGCATCAGACTGAATCCTTCCATACAAGACACCAATACAGCAAAACCTGAGCTCACTTATTCGATAAGTTCGCGCTTGTACGAAACCCACTTCACTCCCGATTCGATTAAGCCAGCAAAATTAAGCAGCGAACCTTATTCTAAACTCTATCATTTCTTGGCTAAAGGTGGTTTCGGGAATTACACCACTCCTTATCTCGAATTGTTTTACAATAACCTGCGTTCGAAGCAAACAAGTGTTGGCGCACATTATTTACACCTTTCGTCTTCGGGAGATTTCAAAGGTTATGCTTATCCTGCCTTCAGCACCAATCAAGCGGATATTTGGTTTAAGCAATATCTGACTCAAAGTACTTTCAGTGCTGATGTTGTTTACAAAAGAGATGTTGTCCACTACTATGGCTTCAATCCTAAAGATTTCCCTGAAGTGAGTGACAAAAACATTAAACAACGTTTTTCTTTTGTCGATATAAATTTGGGTTATAAAAGTAATTACACCGATTCAACTCACTTGAATCATAATATCTATTTAGGGTTCTATAATCTGGGTGATATTTTTAAGAGTTCTGAAAGCTGTTTCAAACTTGGTGGGGGAATTGACAAGAATCTTAAGATTTCAAATCTAACCAATAGACAGACACTCGGCATTAAGGCTGATTTACGCTTCTATGACAATTCAAACTCAAGCTCTTTGACATTAATTAAACTCACTCCTTTTATAAGTACTAATTTCAAACAATTTAATTTCCAACTTGGATTTGATATTAATATTGCTACTGAAGGTAGTAAAACCAATTATTTCACTTATCCAATGGCCGAAGTTCAAATTAATTTCATACCTAATGTTTTGAACTTATATGGGGGTATTGGTGGCGAACTTATTACCAATACTTATAAAAGTTTAAGCGATGAAAACCCCTTCGTAAATTCCTTCAATACAGTTAGTTTAACCAATAATAAATTCATGTTTTATGGTGGTTTGAAGAGTAGTTTAAGTAAAAACCTGAACCTTACTTTGAGTTTTAAAGGATCCAATTTATATTCAATGCCATTGTATATCCCCTACTCTTATACAAATCAGTTGTTCTTCAACAACACTTATCTTGGAACCGGTTTTGGTAACACATATTTACTTATTTACGACCACATCAAACTCCTAAATATAAAAGCTGAACTTGCCTACACTGTCGGCGACAAATGGAATGTGATGTTCTTTGCTTCCTACGATAAATATACAGCTGTGAATCAGGAAAAAGCATGGTATAAACCTTCGTTTAAATTAGGAACTACTGCCTATTATAATATCAATGACAAGTTCATCCTTAGAGGAACCCTTACGGCCAGGACAGGTGCTTATGGCATTGCATTCGATCAAAACAATGAGCAAGTCACAAAAAAACTTGATGGCTTCACCGACCTTAGTTTTGGAATTGAATACCGTTATAACAAACTGCTGTCTGCTTTTCTCAATTTAAATAACATTGCCGCACAACGCTATTCGTTATGGTACGATTATCCTTCCTATAGGTTTAATTTATTGGCGGGAGTTACGTTTTCTTTTTAGAAAAGAAAATTAATTGATTTCTTTTATCATCTATTAATGAAAAGACAGATATAATTAGCCCTCCCTAATTTTCTTTTAGTATATTTTCTATACGAGTAATCAGATTATTTGCCGAATAAAGTAAATCCATAACGTCTTCTTCTTCAAAATCAACATAGTCTTCATAGTCACCGGTTTGCCTCATATCAAATATATCAGAATAAAACTTTCCCAGTTCTTTATCTATAATTCCTGTTTTTATATAATGCAATCCAAACATTTGGCGGGCACCCGCATGTGTTGAAGCTTTAATGTCATTCTTAATCAATAAAGCAATTACTGAATAATAGCAAGCATAGTAAAGTCTGTTAACTGCTGTATTCCATAGTTTATTATCAATATGCAAAGAAACTTCGTTATAGGTTTCCCTTGCTTTCTTAATCCTGTAGGATACTAAATCCCGACGAACTTGTTCATTCATAAAATTTTCCCTTCCTTACTAATGTTTTCATAAAAAGGAGTTTCCCAATGAAGGGTTTCCCATTCCTTTTTAGCGAAAACCAAAGGACTAATGATGGTTCCTGTTTCAAACTCTATTTCATAAAGAGGATATTTGATTCTCTTTTGATCGGTTCGTGTAACTTTATCTTTATTTATTAAAACTAACAAATCAAAGTCTGAATTCTCACGATAGTCACCACGGGCATAAGAACCATATAATATTATAGTAGAATCAGGTTCAGTTTTATTAATAGCCACTTTTATTAAATGCAGAATATAGTCTTTGTCTTTCATGTTTCAAATTTACATATTTTTTTTCAATTGCACTTTTCTATAATAATTTCATTTCAATAAAAGCTTCTCAATTAATTTGAATTCTTTAATATTAAAATCCTAAATTTATTCTTTTACAGCACTTTGTTTATCATTATTTCCTGTTTTCTTTTTCGGTTGAAATTTCTTTTTCTTAACCGCTCCTCCATCTTTTTCTTCCCACGACGGAAGCTTGCCTAAGTCTGCTGGGGCTTCAATTTTTGGAATCACCGATTCTATTAATTGTTCTATCTTCTTAATTTTGTATTTTTCACGGGGGGTGACCAGCGTAATGGCTTCTCCTTTGGCATTTATCCTTGCTGTTCGCCCTACACGATGAACATAATCGTCAGCATCGTGTGGAACATCATAGTTTATCACCATATTTATTTCTTTCACATCTATCCCACGGCTCATCACATCGGTGGCTACTAAAATGCGTATCTTTTTCGACCTAAATGAATTTACAACTTCCTCGCGTTTGTCTTGCTCGAGATTAGAGGAAATGCCATGCGAAGGAAAGCCTTGTCTGTTAAGCGATCTCACAATATCTGTTATCTTGTTTTTCACGGAAGTAAAGATGAGAACACTGTCGTATTGTTTACGTTCTTTAAGAATTTTAATAATCAAATCGATTTTCTGTTCTTCGAAAACAAGATAGGCTTTTTGGTCGGCACCTTCGGCAGGCTTGGAAATGGAGAGTGATATTTCGGAGGGATTGTGTAAGACTTTCTTTGCCAGGGTGCGAATGCTTAGGGGCATGGTTGCACTAAACATAAGGGTTTGTCTTACTTTTGGCAGATGCGAAATGATGGCATGAATATCATCAACAAAACCCATATCAAGCATTTTATCGGCTTCGTCCAACACCAAATGTTTTAAATTCTTAAAATCGATATAGCCCATATTTAAATGAGATAATAATTTCCCCGGGGTGGCAACAATGATGTCGGTGCCTTTCTTTAAAGCACTTTTTTGTGCTTCCCAATCTTTTCCATCTCCTCCCCCATACACTGCAATGGACCCGGCAGGAATAAAATAAGAAAACCCTTGTATCTGCTGATCAATTTGTATTGCCAGTTCGCGGGTGGGAACGATGATGAGGGTGTCGATGCTGTGTTCTTTTTTGCCGACTAACTTATCGAGTATGGGCAGAACAAAGGCGGCGGTTTTGCCAGTGCCGGTTTGTGCACAGGCAATAACATCTTTATTTTGCAAAATAAGGGGAATAACCTGCTCCTGAATGGGAGTTGCGGTTTCGAAACCAATGTAGGAAATGGCTTCTAATAGTTTTTCGTGAAGCTTAAGTTCGCTGAAATTCATAGGAATTATCTGATTGTGTAAACGTTTCGAATCAATCTAAGCTTGATTCTTCAATTGCAAATATAACTTTATTTTATGGAAGTGCCTTTTATGAACTCTTTATTGCTGAAAATATTTAAAAATGATTTGATTTTTGGGTTGAATACATCCAGTGTTTTTAGATATATCGCTCAATGGGAGTTTCAAACTTTATTACTTTAGTAAGCGAAAATCATTTAACACCCCTTCTACTTTATTAGTTTATATCGGTTGAAGAAAGTAATAAAGTAAAGAATTGTTGTGGGGCATTGTTTTGTTACTAAAGTAATAAAGTTTTACATTGGATGCTTTTTAAATAATCGGAGTTAAGAGGGGAAGATAATTGCAAATTATCCTGTTTTCAAAGCCGAATTGCAAATTCGGCTTAGCTGTATTACATTTTTTATAGGTGCCGCTCAGTGGGGGAAAATAGAATTAGCTAATGCTAAAAAAAAATTGAGGAAGGAAAACCTTTGCCATACAAAGAGCAATTTACTTTGAAAGGGGCTAAATACTTTACTTTAATAATCTTTTTAAATCTTCAGGCTTTTGTCTGCAATCCCAAATTGTTAGAACAATTATTTCATTCTCCGTAATCTCGTATATAATTAAATAGTCTCTCAAAACTTTTACTCTGACATTTTCTTTATCAGTAAGCTTTCCAATCATTGAATGCTTGCTAATTAAAAGTAACGACTCTTTAAATAATTCATTCAGTTTTTTACTATAAACTACAGCTTTGTTCCTGTTGTTCCAATAGGTAAAAATAGAGATACGGTCTTTTTGGGCTTTATTAGTCCAAATTATTTGCCGAGCCATTCCTCAATGTTTTTGTCGGCTTGTTCGCTTGTTAAAAACTCTCCGTTTTTAAATTGCATCTGTGCTTCTTCCACAATTCGATTTTGCTCCTCAGATAGCACGTATAAAGAGTTGTCGGTTTCTTCGTTTTCAATTAAACGATACATCTCTTCAAGTATCTCATTATTTTTTGTCTGATTTATTTTACGAATCAGCTTTTTCTTTAATTCAATTTCTGTCATGATGATTGTTTTTACAAAGATACAAAAATATTTAATTCCTCTTAACGGCTTCGCTTAATTTGATATCTGCTGCTAAGCATGGGAAGCTATAGAAATAGGGTTAGGAAAAGGATGTTTTGCCAAACTGTATTAAATAAATTTAGATAGATGATCTTTTCATTATATTTCCTTTGTTTCTCCATTGTTTAGTTCAATAATTGGTGTCGAAAATATTTTCTGATATTCGCTTCCACTAAAAGTTTAAATAGTAACTTATTTTTTGTTGTTTGTGTTTTTCTAAAGTTCGAAAGTACAAAACATTTCTCATATAAAACAAAAAAAGTTTTTATCTAAAGTAATTTATTCATTATTGACTGCTATCAACAGGATAGTAAAATGGGCAGAGGCTATATGGATATATTCAATTTAGATATAGGCTAAAATGAACGAGGGGTTTAAAACTTTATTACTTTAATAACAGAGACGGCTCACAGCATCTTTTACTTTATTAGTTTATTTCGGTTGAAGAAAGTAATAAAGTAAAGAATTGTTGTGGGGCATTGTTTTGTTACTAAAGTAATAAAGTTTTACATTGGATGCTTTTTAAATAATCGGAGTTAAAAGGGGAAGATAATTGCAAATTATCCTTTTTTCAAAGCCGAATTGCAAATTCAACTTAGCTGTATTACATTTTTTATAGGTGCCGATTAATAGGGAGATTCAGCCCTTTTTTTTTATTTCATAAATCTTATGTTATCGGCTGGCGTTCGTTTCTACCGTGTTTAGTGTCTTTCATTTTATATAATTTTCAATGTTAAAGGTAGTCAGTTCGTAATATGTCCCTCTTGATGGGTGACTTGGGCGTCCGCTTTGTATAAGGTCTCAAAGCTTTAACCATTTAATATTCTTATGCTTTGTCTTATTGTAAATGTCAGTCAAACACTTTTTAAAATAATCTCTTATGTTAACTGTTCCGCCCCACGATGCTAATATAGTAATGTCATTATGTTTTTCAAGCGTTTCTAAAATATGAGAAACATTTTCTTCGTGTAATTGGTCATTAAAAATTTTACGTAATCGTTTGAGGTATTGCATTTGGCATCATTGGAACCGAGCGAAGCGAGCTCATGAACCCCTTTGAAAATAAATAATTCGTGAATAACAACCCGAACGGAAGAGGAAAAACCTAATAAGATTGGGAATAGACCAAGACCATGCTTACCAATGGAGTAGGACACGAATGGGAGGCTGGGCAGTAGCCCAAAGCCCTATTCTGCTAACTACTATCACCTTAGAACGCTTGAGAAAAAGAGGGTACGAAGCTTTATTATCTTACTACGAAAAAGTTGCTCCGCATCTTAATGAACCGCTGTATAC
>CAIXTV010000186.1 GCA_903922465.1 uncultured bacterium | reverse complement strand
ATTGAAGCTTCTTCTGGTTTAACCGATGCTGATATTAAAAGAATGAGAGATGAAGCTGCCATGAATGCAGAGTCGGATTTAAAAATAAAAGAAGAAACCGACAAAATTAATAATGCTGATGCTCAACTTTTTCAAACTGAAAAACAGTTGAAAGAGTATGGCGATAAAATTCCGGCAGAAAAAAGAGCCGCTATTGATACTGCTTACAATGAGCTAAAAGAGGCCCATAAAAACAGAGACTTCGCTGCCATTGACACTGCTACTGCGAACTTAACTACCGCCTGGAATGCTGCAAGCGAAGAAATGTATAAAGCTACGCAAGAACAACAAGGTCAGGCTAATCCTAATGATCCTAACCAGCCACATGCTGAAGGCAACACCAATAAAAATGATGCCGAGGTTACTGATGTTGACTTTGAAGAAGTGAAATAAGATAATTTTGCAATAAACCGAAAGGCTGCCTTTGACAAAGGGCAGCCTTTTTTGATTACATACCAAAATGTTAATTCGCTAGGTTATTATTTAGCTAGAAAATAAAATCATAGAACGGGCCTGTCCAAGGGCCATTAAGATTGGGGTGAGTATGGTTAATCCAGTGGCAATAGTATTGTAAGTAGCAGCCAATATTATCTTCCCCAAATTCATAGGGAAATATGGCTTTGGTATAATATATTTTTGTTGTGCCATCTTCAGGGTTGCTAATCAGATGCTTATTCTCGTTTCCGGAAGGGGGAGGGTCGAGTCGGTAAGCTATTTCTACGGCAGAGGCGCCTTCAGGCTTTTTTGGCCGAGATGAACTGTCTTCAGAGCGAAAGCCAAATTCTATCCAGCTGCCTCCAAGATGCCGCACGGTAGGGAAGCATCCTTCTTTTATAGGCGAAGTCCGACGTTTGTATTTACTTTTAGTCTGGGTAATATTAAGAATCAATCTGTCGTTAGAGGTAATTTTCAAGTTAGCGCTAATAATATTGAGCAGCGGGCGGAAAAACTTGCCAAACTCATTCATGTGGTTCAGTACGTTGATTCGACTGTATTTACCCTTGGTCTGGGGATTGGTATGGATTTCGTAAACCCCCGGTTTGTCGGAGTCATCTGTTCGCCATTGCCGGCGAAACTTGTTTAGCTGATTTAAATCTTCAGCATTAAGACCAAGCGTTAGGCCTCTCTTGATGCTTTCTCCCTTTGGTATGGAATTTAAATGATTGGCGGCATTTACAATATATACATTGTATTTAGGGAGTGTTTCTGGTATTCTGCTATGTCCCATACTAATAATGTTTTATGATGAATAGTTATGCTCTATTTTATTCCGGTTAGTTTTATTTCCCGATGTTTGAATTAATTATATTCTTCTATTGATGTAAAATATAAGGTAGGCAGATGTGATTGATTGCTGTATGATTTGAATTGGGATGTTGTTGTGGTGAACTGATAAGTTGTAGGAGGGAAGCCGGTGTTTGCTAAATCAAATTGATAGGTTTTAGATTTGAATTGATAGTTAGTTGAAACAAACTGATGATTTGCTGTTGCGAAGCGAGAGTTTCCGGAAACGAATTTATAAGCTCCCATTTCGAAGCGGGAACTTCCTGACACGAATTTACAAGCTCCCGCTTCGAAGCGAGAGTTTCCTGACGCGAATTTATAAACTCCCGCTTCGAAGCGAGAGTTTCCTGACGCGAATTTATAAGCTCCCAATTCGAAGCGAGAGTTTCCTGACGCGAATTTATAAGTTCCCGCTTCGAAGCGGAAAATAGTCAAATCAAAGCAATGGGGAGATGCTTCGAACTTATATTGTCTCGTATCGCACTGATTATCTATCAGATAAATTTGTGTAAACGCCGGTTTTAAGTGGTTTAGTGATGTCATATAGCTGAAACTTTGCAGATACAAAGCTAAATAAAATATTTTATTCTGATATCAAAACAAACAAAAATTAATTAGACATAAGCCCAGAGGATATTCTGCTACACTAAAATGTTACCCTATGCCTTCCAATCAATCCTTTTTCAAATTCCTCGCATTCAACATGCGATAGTTCTCCATACAAAACACATTGTTATATTTATTTTCAAAACCATTTCCGGGAGTTGAAATAAATTCGTAGTGGGTTTGCAGGCCGGAGTATGGATACTGCTCGATGCATCGGTCGAATCGGGTGCCGTATTTTAGAAGTGCACTCATGAAATAGAAGCAGATGTCGTAGCCCTGAAAGGCAAACTTTTCTAATTCAGGTTCAATTTGAAAGCGCCCACGAAACTTAGACACGAAATCTCTCACGCCAGTTTCGCTATAATCAACATAAGAAGGACCAAAGAGATGCAGGTGGGTGTCGAGGAAATATTCCGATTCTATATTGTCGTATTTCTCCCACTCCTGAGTGCCCACCAATAGGAGGCTAGAGTCTTTTAGTTCATAAAGATTTCTTATGTAATTCTGCAGGAAAGCTTCGCCCGAGGATAGGGTGAAGATGATATTGCAATCGGTTGGCTGCAGTTTTTTCTTAATGCCCTCGATGCCTGTTTCGCTATAAATCACGGTGTGCGCGCCCTTAAAGCTTTTGTTATTCTTAAAAGCTGAATTGATGATGGGAATTGCCTTTTCGGCATACTTCACTTCCTCTTCTTTTTTATTATGAACCAAAATGACATTAGCATTCGGATGTTGGCTTTGCAAAGTGGCGAAAAGATTTTCGTACTGAAGCTGCAAGGAAGGGATGATTTTGAACACATTAGGATTGTTTTTCAGCAGTTCGCTGCGAGCCGAAAATGGATTAACGATGTTTATATTATTCTTTTTAGCAAATTCGGCCACCATCTTAAAATTTGAGCTAAACAAAGGGCCAATAATCAAATCCATGTCCTGCATATCCTTTTTAAGGAGAATTTTCCGCGTAACAGCCGTGTCTTCGCCCACATCATACACATAGAATTTAGCCGAAAACCCCATCTTTTCCAAGCTGTCGACAGCCAACAGGGCTCCTTCATAAAACTGAATGAAAGCAAAAGACTTTTGCGACAGAGGGTCTTTCAAATCTTCGAGTTTGCTGGTCTGAATTTCAGAAACATTATTCAAATATAGCGGAAGCATCAGGCAAACATTATATGTTTTCTTCAACAAAGGCTTATCGCAATCGTAAATGGGAGCCTCTGTTTTGGCTTCTTCCTTAAGCTTTTCAGCAGGTTTAACTTCGGGGGCAAGTATGGTATCGCCACCCCAGACGTTTATTCTTTCGCCAATCTTCAAATTATCTTCGATGCCGGGGTTAAGCAAACGCAAATTCTCAAGTTTCATGCCGAATTTCTTGGCTATGGAAGAAAGCGTTTCTTTTGGCTGAATGATGTGTAAACCAAGCGATTTGGTCGTTGTATCTTTAGCCGTAATTTTCTTTTCTTTTACGATAATCTTATCGGTGGGGGGCGTCTTTTCAGCCACTTTCTTGGTGTCTTTATCGGTTTTCGGAGCAGGAATCTTTAGCATCTGACCAAGCTGCAAACCTTTAGATGCTTCAGGATTGATGTCCTCAATGTCCTGGCTCTTCACCCCATACAATTTAGCAATCGAGTAAACGGTCTGACCTTTCACCACAGTGTGAATATAAAATTTCTTACCCTTTTCCCAATGAATCGAATCGGACTTGGCAATCGTACTGTTCTTTTGAGCAGATATGCTCACGCTCATCAAGAGCATCAGAACTACATAAATATATTTCATATCATTTTAATTTATTGTTTGCTTAAAATACTGTTGGGGAAGACCTCGAGACGAAAGCCTAATTTCCAAGTCCAAAGCCCCAAATTCCAAGCTCCAAGGGGAAACCCTAGCTGTTAAGTGCCTTGGAATATGACATTTGAATCTGGAAACTTGGGTCCTCCACATCGCTTATTCCCATTCAATGGTTGCCGGGGGCTTGGAACTTATGTCATAAACCACACGATTTACGCCCTTCACCTGATTAATGATCTCGTTAGAAACCTTGGCCAGAAATTCGTAAGGCAAATGCGACCAATCGGCAGTCATTCCGTCGGTTGAACTCACAGCGCGCAGGGCTACCACATTCTCGTAAGTCCTTTCGTCGCCCATCACGCCCACCGACTGCACAGGGAGCAGGATAGCGCCTGCCTGCCATACATCTTTATATAGATTAGAAGTGTGAAGACCATTAATGAAAATTGCATCAACTTCCTGGAGTATCTCCACCTTTTCGGGAGTGATATCGCCCAAAATCCTAATCGCCAATCCTGGTCCGGGGAAGGGATGACGACTCAGTAAATCGTGGGGCAAGCCAAGAGCCGTTCCCACTCTTCTCACCTCGTCCTTGAAAAGGGTCTTGAGAGGTTCCACTATTTTCAGCTTCATATAGTCGGGCAATCCACCCACATTATGATGCGATTTGATGGTTGCCGATGGGCCGTTCACCGATTGCGATTCGATTACATCGGGATAAATAGTCCCCTGAGCGAGCCACAGCACGCCTTCAATAGTGTGCGATGCCTGATCGAAAACGTCAATAAAAGTTTTGCCAATGGCCTTTCTTTTTCCTT
This sequence comes from uncultured bacterium, assembly GCA_903922465.1. GTDB lineage: Bacteria > Bacteroidota > Bacteroidia > Bacteroidales > CAIXTV01 > CAIXTV01. Next base: position 9,795 of record CAIXTV010000186.1, on the reverse strand, counting down.
CAGGGTCGCTAATGCCTTTTAAATTTGCAAGAAACAAATCGGAAGCATCCACCCCTTTAATATTCAAGCCCAGTTGGGTGAGCGAGTCGAGCACTTGGCTGTATTCGTTTTTGCGAAGCAATCCATTATTCACGAAAATACAATGCAAATTGTCGCCAATGGCCCTGCTCAACAACACAGCGGCTACCGACGAATCCACTCCACCCGAAATGCCCAGAATAACCTTGTCGTCCTTCAGCAATGTCTTTAGATCCAAGATGGTGGTTTCAATGAAGGATGCAGGTGTCCACGACTGTGCACAGCCACAAATATCAAGAATGAAATTGCTGATTATGGTGGCTCCCTCTGTGGTATGGAAGACTTCCGGATGAAATTGAATGCCGTAGCTTGCTTCATTGTCAATAACAAAACCGGCAACATTCACTGTCTCAGTGCTCGCCGTAATGCTGAAGCCGTCAGGGACTTCAAGTATGGTATCGCCATGCGACATCCAAACCTGAGTGTTATCAGTCAGTCCTTTAAACAAGGGATGCGCTGCGTTAAACGAAGATAGATTTGCTCTCCCATATTCACGCGTATTCGATTGCATCACCTTTCCGCCGGCTTGTTGCGCCAGAAATTGAGCCCCATAACAAACCCCAAGCAAAGGGACTTTTCCTTTTATGTTTTCTAAATGGGGGAATGGAGCGTTAGCATCATTCACCGAAAACGGGCTTCCCGACAAAATGACACCCTTAATTCCTTCAAGATTTTGAAGGTCGGAATTATAGGGATAGATTTCGCAAAAAACGTTCAGCTCTCTGATCCTTCGGGCAATAAGCTGAGTGTATTGCGAGCCGAAATCGAGTATAATTATTCTTTCTTTCATAGTGCAAATATAATGTTTTAACCTTTTCCGATAATAAGGACTTAAAAGGAATTTCTTACAAAGATATTAACAAGCATTTTGTCACACCACGAATTTTTTATACATTCGCATGCTAAAGCTTATGGAAACAACAAAACCATCAATCGCCTTTTTCGATTTCGACGGAACCATCACTAATAATGATAGTTTCATTCAGTTCTTATTGTTCACCCACGGGAAGTTTGGCCTCATCGCCCGACTCCTGCTGTTGAGCCCTGTATTCCTACTGTATAAACTAAAGCTTTTAAGCGATCACAATTCAAAAGTACTCATTTTCTCCTCGTTTTATAAAAACAAAACTTTTAAAGCAGTGAACGAAAAAGCAAGGCAGTTTTCCTTGAAAACCCTCCCCACTTATGTCAAAAAAGAAGCCCTCGACCGAATTCAATGGCATATAGCTCAGCAGCACAAAGTGGTGGTGGTGAGTGCGGGCTTCTCATTCATACTTAAGCCCTGGTGCGATGCCAATGGGTTGGACTTAATTGCCACTGAAATTGAGGTTGTTGAAGGAAGAATATCGGGTAGGTTCGCCACAGAAAATTGTTGGGGCAAAGGAAAAGTAAAAAGAATTAATGAAGAATATCAACTTTCCGATTATTTTTGTATTTTTGCTTATGGAGATAGCGAAGGCGACAAAGAGATGCTTTCCATTGCCAATAAGCCATTTTATAAAACATTTCACTCATGAAGAAGTTACTATTTACAACCTTACTGCTGCTATTAATAGCGATGTTTTCCTGTAAGAAAGGGAATCCTTCCTGGGAAATGGATGTAACGGCTCCTTTAATTCATTTCAACCTCGGAATCGATCAAATTATTCCCGATTCCCTTATGCAAACCGATGCCGAAAACGCCATAAGCATTGTTTATGAAAAGATGCTTTATGAGTTATCAGTGGATTCAATGGTTAACTTTCCGGATACGGCCTCTACCCTTTATTTCTTTTCTCCCATTAGCGGTGTGCTTCAGCCGGGTCAAGTGCTGGTGAATTCAACCGAAAACAAGAAGTTTAATTTTGGAAATGCACAGCTCACTCAAATTAAGATTAAGAAAGGGAGTATTATTGTTGAGTTTAAAAACACTATAAACGAGAGAGTTGATATTTCCTATTCCTTCCCTACCGCAAACATAAATGGCAGCCCTTTTATTATCCACGAGTCGATAGCATCGCATTTAGACAATCCCAATCCAATTTATAAGACCTATGATATATCGGGCTATACATTTGATTTAACTGGCACCAATCATAATCTTATTAATACCCTACCCATTCAGGGAATTATTAAGATTGCAGATGATGCCCAAGCTGTTAACGTCAATTCTTTTGATGCTGTGGTGATGAATTCTATGTTTAGCAACATCGAAATTGGATATGCAAAGGGCTATTTTGGAAGCAGCACTTTTGAAATTGGCCCCGAAACTTCGACCTTAGGCTTGTTCAATAAAATTATTGGAGGCAGTATTGATTTTAATGATGTGAAAATGAAACTGTTTGTTCACAATGGGCTTGGGGTTGATGCAAGAGCAACAATTAAAAACTTTTGGTGTGCCAACCATCAGAACAGTCTCACTATTAGTTTGGCAAGCACCATAATCAATCAACCACAAAACATTACTCGTGCTCTCGAAACTTTTAATCCTGCTCAGCCTGTGCAAGCAAATGATTATACATTTGATATCTCCAACTCCAATGTAGAAGCAATGCTCGAGAATTTCCCTGATATTATTGGCTATCACCTAATGATTAATACCAATCCTCTAGGAAATGTTTCTGCAGGTAACGATTTCTATTATGATGGGAATGGCTTTAGTGCCTCTTTTCAGGTTGAAATCCCTCTATCTATCATTGCTCATGACTTAATAATTGCAGATACCGTTCCATTTACGGTTTCACTAGAAAATGTGAATTCGGGCAAATTGTTTCTGCATGTTTTAAATGGTTTTCCCTTAGGTGCAAACCTTCAACTAAAACTATTTGATGCTAACCATATTCAGATTCATACCCTTATGGGAAGTCAGGAAATTCTTCCTGCTATGCTTGATATTAATGATAAGGTTTCTGAGAAAACAAAAACAACCATTACAATTCCTCTCAGTGAACTTGATATTCTTAAGCTAAAACGTACGACTTACATGTCAATAGTCGCAAAGTTTAATACAGTTCCACAGCAACATCCAGTGAAAATATACAAAGGATACAATATGGATGTTACGGTTTCCGGCGATTTTAATTTTAATGTTCAGCAATAATGAGAAGATCTTGCTTCATATTATTTTTGTTTGTCCTACCATTCATGAGTTTCGCTCAGGAGCAAAGCTTCATTATGTTGAATGATACTTCCATTAAAGAAACAATAACAGCAAGTGTAAAGTTTGAAATGAACTCCAATTCATTGACGAATGAATTTATAAATGCCTATTATCGCGGCGACTTTATATCTCAGGATATTAAAAATCGTTCGCTTAATCGGATGAACTCAACAAATACTTTTGGTTATTCCTTGCAAAGCGAATTAGAATGGAAGCATGCCCTTGGAAATGAGGAAAACCCTACCCATGTCTTTGTCAAAGTAGTTCAGCACTCCATAAATGAAATGCGCTTTACCGACGAATTATTTCGTTTAGTCTTTTATGGAAATGATGGCTTTATCGGAAAAACTGCCAAGTTCACTAATTCAGGTTTTCAATCGCTAAACTATTTGCAGCTAAAAGCAGGATTATCTTATAATTTTCCTTGCAAATCAGGGGTTCACACAGTGCAGATTGCATTGGGTTTGAATTTGGGACAAAACCACATCAATGCTAGTGTAAACAAAGGAGAATTATACACTCAGCCCGGAGGAGAGCATATTTATTTGGGACTGGATGCCAACATTCAGCAAACAGATACGGCAAATAATTCGTTTTTCAACTTCAATGGCTGGGGCCCTAATGTTGACCTTTCGTATCAATATACCTTCAAACAAAAGAATTCTATTGGGTTTTCTCTTGAAAACTTTGGGTATATCGAATGGAACAATAAATCCTTCGATCATAATATTGACACGGCAATACATTATCGGGGAGTGGAGATTAACGATGTTTTCGCGATTCCAAAAGATATTTTCATGAACGAATTGGATAGCCTTAAGAACGAAATACTCTATAATAGCTACCAAAGTCAATACATTACCTATACTCCTTTCACAATTAAGTTGTATTATGTTCAGCCTTTGCTGAAAAACAAATTGCTTTTGACCCTTGAAGGAGGTTATACGGTATTTTCTTATCAAAACCCTTATGTTGGCATTCAAGCTTTGTGGCATATTTCTCCGAATTTCTTTCTTACTCCCATGTTTCGATATGGAGGTTATGGGAAATTGAATATAGGTGCTTCTGCTGGAGTTAGTCAATGGAAAGGCTTCTCCCTTTTAATTTATTCTCAGTTTTTGAATGGATTTATTTCGCCATCTAACTCTAGTGGTGAAGGATTTGGAATATTTCTTTCAAAGCAATTTTAATTATTATCATTATCATGAAAATTCAAATTCCAGTTATACCGAAAATAAAACACCTTGAAAGCGGTAATTTCATTTTACTTGCCGGCCCTTGTGTTATAGAAGATGCTGAATCTCCTTTTTTGATTGCTGAAAAAATTCAACAGATATGTGAGAATCTAAATATTCCTCTTGTTTTTAAAGCGTCATATCGTAAAGCAAACCGTTCCAAATCCGACTCATTTAATGGAATTGGGGATTTGAAGGCTTTACAAATTCTAAAAGAGATTAGCGAAAAATATCAGTTGCCCATTGTTACCGATATCCACTCTGCCGAAGAGGCAGAACTGGCGGCTCCTTATGTTGATGTATTGCAAATACCAGCTTTTCTCTGCCGTCAATCGGATATACTTATTGCAGCTGCTAAAACAAATAAGGTTGTAAATATTAAAAAAGGACAGTTCGTTTCTCCTGAAATCATGAAGTTTGCTGCCGAAAAAGTTAAAGAACAAGGTAATGATAAAATAATGCTCACCGAAAGAGGAAGCATGTTTGGCTATTATGACTTGGTTGTTGATTTCCGTAATATTTCTGAAATGCAAAGTTATGGCTTTCCAGTTATATATGATGTTACCCATTCTCTGCAGCAACCAAATTCCAGTTCTGGGATATCTGGAGGTAAACCTCATTTGATAGATTCCATGGCAAGTGCAGGTGTTGCAGTTGGAGTTGATGGACTCTTTATTGAAACTCATCCCAATCCATCAAAGGCAAAAAGTGATGGCGCTAATATGTTAAACTTAGAATTATTAGAGCCATTATTGGAAAAACTTGTCCGTATTCGTAAAGCCATCCAGCAATGAAAAAACTATATTTAGTTAAAATCATTTGTTTGTTTTTAATGCAGTCGATGTATGCGCAACAAACATTTAAGGCAACTTATGGAGTTTCTGGTTTTAATTATGGTGTAGCCACACGTCCAGCTGCAAATGGCGGCTTTATGGCGTTTGGAAATAGAACTGGCGTGTCTGGTAACAGTGATATTTATTGTGTGAGGATTGATTCGGTAGGGTTTTTACAATATGATAAGATTATTGATTTTGGTAATTTGGAAGTAGCAACAGATGTTTGTTATATAAAAGATCAAGGATATGGGATTATTGGATATACATATGTCTCTGCTGAAAAAGGATATGATATGCTTTTGATTAGAACCGATACGGCCTGTAATGTTTTATGGAGTAAAACCTATGGCGGCAATGATTGGGATATGGCCTATTCAATAATTAGTCTGCCTGATTCAGGTTTTTTGTTTTGTGGTGAAACTTATTCAAATACAGCCGGGCAGAATGATGGGTTTTTATGCAGGACTAATGCATTAGGTGATACCATTTGGACTAAAAAGGTTGGTGGAAGCGGGAGCGATATTTTGTATGCACTCGATAGTACTAATAATAATAACTTCTATGCAGCAGGTACAACTGATAGTTATGGTGCGATTGACAAAAATGTTCTCTATATGAAATTTAATATTGATGGAGACACGCTATGGGCTAAGCAAATGGGTGGGGCAGGTCAAAATGAAAAAGTTTTTGCTGCTTCATCTACTCTCGACTACGGCTTAGTTATGGGGGGTGTCTCCTCTGATACCGTTGCAAATTCGATTTTGCATCATTATATTCTAAGAGTTGATTCAGTAGGGAATTATCTTTGGCATGAGATTCCTTTTTGGCTTCCAAGGAATGATGAAATTCAATCGATACATCAAAGAAGTGATAGCACTTTTGTTTATGCCGGCTATACTGAAAATTTTGGTGGGGGAGGGAAAGACATGTTGGTTTATTATTTAAACAATGATATGTCGGAAAGATATGGAAACACCATTGGCAATCTATATACTGAATCAGCAACTGATGTTATATTTACTACCGACGGAGGATGCATCCTTACAGGGAATACCGACCATGAAGGCTTATTTGTAAATGATATTTATGTAGTTAAATTAGATTCAGTGTTAAACTTCAATTCAAGTACTATGCATTTTACGGGTGTGGAAGAAATGAATCATCAAGAGGAAGCAGTGAAACTTCATGTTTATCCAAATCCTGCTGATAACTATACTAATATCAGTTTAAATATAAACCTGAATGTTTATGCCCAATGTAATATATATACCATGCAGGGGATATTAATTTATTCTAAGCCCATTCGGTTTGTTGAAGGTAAAGCCCTATTACAAACCTCATCATTTGCTGCTTCAGTGTATGTTATTTCTATTCAAACTTCGGAAGTTAAATTCGAAAATTGTTTGTTTATTAAAAAGTAAAACTTTCTTATGAAATCATGGTCGAACTCCATATTGTTTTTGATGGCATTAGTTTTAATTGTGATTTCACTTTTCCCTTTTGAGATACAAAAAACCTCTGCGATTAGTACCTTAAAGGAGGTCAAGGAGGATACTATTATTACCATTGTAGTCACTGCTGCTGGAGATGCAATGGCTCACATGCCTCAGATTTTAGCGGCTTATGATTCAACAACAAAAATATATGATTTTAACCCTGTTTTTGCTTTCATTAGACCATTATTGAGCTCATCGGATTTGAACATAGTGAACTTTGAGACCAATTTGGCGGGTGAACCCTACAGTGGTTATCCCAGGTTTTCGGCTCCTGATAGTTTTGCTCAGGCATTAATTAACGGAGGGTTTAATTTTATCGTTCATGCCAACAATCATGCTGCCGATAAAGATTACGAAGGACTTATCAAAACTATAAAATTCTTCGATAATAAAAAAATTCTGCAGGCAGGCATTTACGCAAGTGAAAATCAAAGAAAAACCAATTATCCTTGTGTGTTAAACATTAAAGGCATTAGAATTGGACTGTTAAACTATACCTATGGTACCAATGGGAATAGTGTTTCGGGGGGGGCAGTTATCAATTATATTAACCATACAGCCATTGCAAACGATTTGGCGCGTTTGAATGACAGTGCTTGTGATATTATCATAGCTTGTATGCATTGGGGTGATGAATACGAACGTATTCCTAATGCTTATCAAATAAAGACTGAGCGTTTTTTGCTTGAAAAAGGGGTGAATGTTATTATTGGCTCACACCCTCATGTTATTCAGCCCATAGGATGTGATACCATTACACGCAATAATCATCTGGATACTGCTTTGGTGTATTGGTCTCTTGGAAATTTTGTCTCAAATCAGCGGCAGGAGTTTACTGATGGGGGCATAATGGCTCGATTTTCCATTACTAAAAATCTAAAAACCCATAAAACAAATTTTTCCAGTCCTTCTTATATCCCTTATTGGGTTTATCGAACCGACGATTCGAGGCAGTATACTTTGTTGCCCGTTTTTAGGTTTGCAAATGATAGTCTGTACTTAAATAATATGACTGCTCAACTGAAATCAGACTTCTTTAAATTTATTTCTGATACCCGCAATCATCTTGAGGGGAGAGACTCTTTGGTGCATGAGTGGATGCCGAAATTGTTTTAGTTTTGTAATGTAACAACCCTATTTGATACATCATCCTTTAAATAAAGTAAAATGGAAGAAGATAAATATCAGAAAGATGAACACACTATAAGTGCACTCGAAGGCAACATAAAGGCCTTGCCTTTTCTAATTCCTGTCGTTTTTTTATTTGGCATCCCGTTTTATCTTATTTGGGGTTTCCCTTTTGGTCAATTAACTGAATTTGCTAATTCAGGGATGTTTCGAATTGTTGTGAATTTAGCCATTTTCGCTGCAGGTATAGTGCTACATGAGTTGATTCATGGATTAACTTGGGCTGTATTTTCCAAAAATGGCCTGAAATCTATCCGTTTCGGAATGCTTAAACCATCAATGACACCCTATTGTCATTGCAAAGAAATAATGAGAGTAAATGATTATAGAATTGGGATTATTATGCCGGCAATTATCACAGGATTTATTCCATCTATTATTGCTATAGCCATTGGGAATAGCGTATTGTTGGTGTTTGGGATGTTATTTAGCATTGCAGCAGCAGGCGATTTCATGGTTTTATGGATGTTGCGAAAAGAAAGAAATTCCCTTGTAAAGGATCATCCTTCGAGGATTGGTTATGTTGTTTATAAAGAAGCCTAACTTATGGAACAAAAGGATTTTTTAATGCGCGAAATTGAAAAGATAGGATTGTTCCTGCAACTGATTTTCGATAAATTAAGAGGGAAAGATGTTAGTTATAACCTTATACTCGAAAAACAATTCGAGGATATTAAAATTCAATTGCTCGATGAAACAGGTTTTAATTTAGAGGTGTTTTTAAGTCTGAAAGAATCAGAAGTAGCCGAATACATAGCGCAGTTTCATGGTTTTAATGCCGCGAATATTGAATTGTTGGCTGATGTTTTAAAAGAGATGGGAGAGAAATCTTCTCTTAAGAATTATTCGGGAAGTGCATTGAAATTATATGACTTATGCAATTCACTTGACAAAACCTTTTCCTTCGAAAGGGAAGCAAAAATTCATGAGTTGAAGAATTCGTATCCTTATTGAACAAGAGATAGATTTATTACAACAAAAAAATCGGATGATTTTCATCATCCGATTTCAGTAATTTTTAAGTTCTGTGAAGCTTATCTCTGTATAATAAACTTTTGTGTAATGATCTTATTGTTCGATTCAATTGAAGCAACATACATCCCATCAGCTAAATTTTGAATGTTGAGGGTTTGATGATTTTTCGAGATGTTTTCTGATCTAAGTAAATCGCCCATCACATTATAAATATTGAGTTTAACTTCATTATTAATGTTTTGAAGATCGATAGTAATAAAATCAGATGCAGGATTTGGGTAGATTTGAATGCTATTATTAGCCGTGTTTTCTTCAATTCCAACTCCACCTCCATTGATGGTTTTTAAAATACGTCCTTTATTCCCAACTGTATATCCGGTGTTTGCATCAATAAAGTATACATCGTTTAGATTATCGTAAGTGCCAGTTATTCCACTGCTTTGTACGGTCCAGCTTGAACCTCCATTAGTGGTTTTCAAAACTTTAGTCCAGCCAACAGCATAACCGGTATTGGCATTAATAAAATAAATCGAGAAGATATCATTCGTAACCCCACTTGATTGAGCTACCCAGTTTGTACCTCCGTTGGTAGTTTTAATGATCTTTCCACTTTGTCCAACAGCATAGCCGGTATTTACATCAGTGAAATAAACCGATTTGAGGTTAACGTAGCCCCCGGTAATTCCACTGTTTAGGATGGTCCAGTTTGTTCCCCCATTGATTGTTTTCAGTATTGTGCTCGAATCACCTACGGCATAACCAATTGTGGTGGCATTAATGAAGAAAACTGAGTTTAAAATAGTTGTGCAACCACTAACTTGTGCAGCCCAGTTGGTGCCCGAATTAGT
>CAIXTV010000185.1 GCA_903922465.1 uncultured bacterium | reverse complement strand
AATTTGCGAGAATGACATCAGTAATATGGGATGTGGTATGATTTTTACTGGACCTATGATTTCCAGATTGCATCATAATCATTTACGAAGAAACTATTATAATGTAGAATATAATGGTGCCAATATTGGCAATCAGGGGAGCAATAATTCTATCTATCAAAATACATTTTGGAATTATAGTAGTTCACAACTCTATTGGTTACATGGAGCACCCAGTATACCTGCAAATTGGTTTTATCCTATAAATCCTTATTATTATAATGCGGTAATTGATTATTTGCATATTGCTCCTTCTTCATTACAAGGCATTGCTCTTAATGGAAGTACATTTTTAATACCTAATTGTATTATTGGAAATAATTTGCCCAACAATAGCAGCACTCTTGCTGTATTGAACGATATAGCCGATCAAAAAAACATTTACCTTGCAGATAGTGCTTTAAATACTTATTACGATCAACGATTTTTTTATTCAGCTCTCATGCAAGATCATCATTTATTAGATTCGCTCGATGGGAATGCATATAAATTATGGAGTGAACTTCAAACAGATAATGTTGGATTAGAAGAAAAGCTTTATGAGGGATTACATCAAGATTTTAAAGAAGCATATAAACTTTTCAGTGATTTTGATTATACAGAAAGCTATGCTGAAATGCTTAAAAATGTTGTATCTGCATGGGTGAGTACTTGGGCTGTTGGTGAAAGCAATATTGATACTCTGCAAAGAGATGCTTTATATACCATAAGCCAAGTGAACCCAACTATTGGTCGTGATGCAGTTGCCTCTGCTTGTGTAATGCTGGGGTACGATTTGCCGGAAAGCCAAGGAGGTCAAAGTATTTTACCACAATTAAACAAACTAAAATCTTCTTTTGGGACAATTTATCCAAATCCAACAAATGAAACTGCCACTTTTGAATATAATCTAACTGGAAATTCAGCAAATTTAATAATAACGGATATTACCGGACGTACAATAAATAGCTTTGTTTTAAATACTGAAGAAAACATTTTTTCGTTTAGTGTTAAGAACTATAGCGAAGGTATTTATTTTGTAAATGTTGAACAATCTGGCAAAAATGTATTTACCAATAAATTTGTTGTTATAAAAAAGTAAACCAAACAGGCAACTTTTAATAAACAAAAACAGTCTTATAGCAAAAAGAAAATGAAAACTATTAGTATTAATATTAAAATGATATGCTTTGTTTTCTTTTTGCTATTTTATAGCTTTTCTTATTCTCAAACTAATTTAGTACCCAACCCAAGTTTTGAATTTGCCCTCGACTGTACTGGAGCAGAAATAACTAGAGCTTTTCCATGGTTTGCGCCTGCAACTTCTTCTGATTATTTTAATGCATGCTTTTATTCACCTTTACCATATACTTGTGGGGGGGGGGGGGTTCCTAATAATAAAATGGGGTATCAAGAAGCACGGACAGGGCAAGCTTATGCAGGAATCGGTTTATGTGAACCAGGCTGGCCTAATGGTGGATATCGAGAATATATTGAAGTAAAATTATTAGATACATTAAAAACAGGAAAAGTTTATTATGTTGAATTTTGGGTATCCTTAACTCGTTTCTGTATGAATCCAGTACCTATTTGTGTTGATGGTGTGGGTGTATTTTTTTCAAATGATACCTTAAAATATTCTATTGAAGATACAAGCCAAGTGTTTAATGTTATACCACAGGTACATAATCCAATTGGAAATATTATTTATGATACCACAAACTGGGTAAAAATATCTGGTTGGTTTATCGCTGAGGGAGGTGAAGATTACATGACCATTGGTAATTTTATAAGAGATGAAAATTTGCATATTTATTACCCTCCTAATAATGGTAATTATGCTTATGTTTATATAGATGATGTTTCAGTTGTTGAATGTGATACTACATCACCTTTACCAATTATTTATCCTATTGTTATTTATCCTAACCCAGCAGAAGATGAGTTTGCAATTGAATCGAAAGGGAACACAGAACTCATAACTTTTGATATATTTAATGATATTGGGCAAATTGTTTATAAGGGGAGTATGGTGGATAAAGTAGTAATT
>CAIXTV010000184.1 GCA_903922465.1 uncultured bacterium | reverse complement strand
GGATAAAGGACCAGTTCGCTCATGGCCGCGTGGCCTCGTAACCACAACGCGACTGCGCCTGACGCTTCGGGGCAGGCCAACTTCGCCCTGGTTTGATGCCGCGCCAGACGAGGTCGCTTTTGCGGTTACTGGTATGGTTGACTTTCTTTTTAGGACTAAATGCATACCATGTCTGTGGTATCTTCAAGGGGTTCAATAACGGTTTCAACCACAGGTAAATGCTCAGGTAAAGCCATACGACCAGGATGTGCTTTTTTTACCTTACTGCGCTTGTAAGCCACTCTGATGGTCTCACGCTCCTGTTCTACAGCTTGCTCAATCTCTATGGATTTTGGCTCAAACTCTAATTTGAGCTGTTCCGGGCAGGTTGATGAAATGAAGCGTTCTCTTTTCGATCCGTAAATCATGCGCTGAAGCTGGGCGTATTTGAATCTCTCGGCTTCAAGTTGGGCAGTGAGTTTTAACAGATCATTATCTTTTGAGGCAAGTTCAGCTTCCAGAACAGCTACTCTTTTTGAGAGTGTTTCTGGGGTAAAATCTGTTGGTTTTTGTTGCCCTTCCATGAATCAAATATACACATAAACCCTGAATTAACAAGGGTTTGCGCAAATTTAATTGCAAATAAATCACCCAAATTCAAACCGCTTCTTTCGACGCATATCACCATACGACAGACCTTCTAAAAGCATCAAAAGCTCTTCTCTTTTCATTTCCCTGGATAAGCCATTAACAGCAGTATGTTGATCATACCTGCCCCTTTCCAAACGCTTATAAAAGAGTGCGAACCAATCGCCATCCCAATATAGTAGCTTAATGTGTGTGCGGGTCTTGTTTAAAAAGATGAAAACATCACCCGAAACAGGGTCTTTCATGAGAAAATTCCGAACAATACCGGCCAATCCATCAAAGCCATTGCGCATGTCAGTCGACTGGCAACACAGAAAGTAGCGTAGATTGGCGCTTAACCCAAGCATCTACCCATAAATTTTTACACTCATTCCACCAGGAAACGTGATGACTATTTGTGCCTGGTCAGATGCTGGCGCCCGGTGTTCTGATGAAACCTCAATAAGCTCCCTGGGTTTTACCGCAGGCTCGAGTTCCACAAATGAAACAGACTTAATGTCGTTTAATTTACGACTCTTCTTTACCCAATAATCAAACCCAGTTTTGGAAAACCCATTCTTTTTTGCAAATGCTCCAATGGAAAGTCCGCTGCTTTTCCACTCTTCCACTTTACCCAACTTGTAAGCCGATCTCGATGTTTTCATTTCTTCCTGATTTTCCGGCAAAACTAACTTACCCAGTCAGAAATGAAAATATGCGGTTGGTGGGGTGGATACGGCTGGGTGCCTATTGTCAAATTTTATCGATGGTGTCTTTTTCAGCAAAGTGGCTGAAAGGGAAAATCCTTGGCATAGATCAATTCATCTTACATTTCTCTGGAAATTTTGAACCCGATATTTGTTGACTTAATCAGCAGGCCCTAACTATAAGGAACATGTTCACAAACAATCAATTCTGCGATTTGACAGGGATTTGATTGGCAATAATAGTTGGTCAGATACTTACGGTAATATTGTCAGAATGAGGAGGTCAATGTTCTCCATATTATACTATTGATCCCCTTTTATATTTAAAAAGGAATAACAAATAACTAATAGATGTTTTGAAGAGTTTCATTTTAGATTTTCCTTTCCTTCGGGTCGAATACAAGAGAACTGGGACCTCAATGATGGAAGATTTTAGAATGATTGACTTAATGAGAATTTCCAACATACAAATGAATCCTTTTTCTTCAATAATAGTGGAAAATTCAAGTTTTATATTTTTTATAAGTGAGAGCTTATAGATTCTATAAAATGAGCTAACGGTTTGAACTTTTATTCCTAAGAAACTTCTTATACTGACATTTGCAATAAAAGAAATAATTTTCCGAAAAAATGTCGTCTGTTCAAACCCCCCCCCTTGTGAATATATTGAAGCCAACACTAAATCATAGCCGATTTCAGCGATCTGAAGCATTTTTGGCAATGCATTCCAATCTGTAGTATTATCACCTTCCATTGTAATTATTATATCCAGCTGATTGTTTGAATATGACAAAATCCATTCAAACCCTCTGTTAAAAGAATCGCCTGGGCCCATTCTTTCTGCTTTTTCAATAATATGGTACGGGATATTTCTAATATTTTCAGAAATGCATGCTTTTGTTTTGTCTGTTGAACAATCATCAACGAAAACAAAATATTTTTCCCTTCCAGGGAGTGAATTTTTTAAGCTTTCAAGAAGTTGAAAGACATTATTTTCTTCATTAAACAAAGGGATCAAGAAATAAATCATTTATACGAAGAGCTTAAGAATAAATAATTTCACGTTGCCAAGTAATTGTTTTTAACAAACCTTCTTTTAGTGAGTGTAGTGGTTGAAAGCCTAATAGTCTGGTTATTTTTGAAATATCTGGTATTCTTTTTTGCACATCTTCATACTTTCCAAAGTCTGAATAAGGAATAAATTTCAACAAAGGAACAGAATCCTCGCCTTGAATTAATTGCCAAATTAATTTTCCTAACTCAAGAATGGAAATGTCTGATTCAATATTGGAACCAATATTAAATACTTCATTAACTGCCATTTCATTTAAAATGACTTTGGACAAACCGTCAACAGTATCATCAATAAAGGTAAATGTTCGAGATTGAAGTCCATTTCCGTGTATTTCAATTGGTTCGTTATTAAGTGCTTTTGAAATAAAGACAGATTGTGGCCCCCCCCACCAGGTTAAATTCTGATTAGGTCCATATGAACCAAAGAATCTGGTGATAGTGTAATCAAGCCCAAACTCGTCATAATTTGCTATGATATATTGTTCTCCATGAATTTTCGAACAAGCATATGCCCAACGTTTAACATCCGTTGGGCCTAAAACTAAATCTGACTCTTCATGAAAAGGTAATTTTTCATTTTTGCCATAAACATCAGATGTTGATGCGAATACAATTCTGGACTTATCTTTAAGACATTTATCTACAATGTTTCGAAGCATTAAATAATTCTCATCAAGAGTTCGTAAAGCACTTGTATATCTTGGAATTTTTTGAGAAGCAAGATGAACAATTACATCAACATGAGTATTTTTTAACAAAGATGGATCAGCAAGATCTCCCTTAATAAAATGAAATTTTTTATTATTTATTAAATTGGATATATTCCTTTCAAATCCATAGCTAAAGTTGTCAATACCATATATTACACAGCCTTGGTCAAGTAATAATTTTGCCAAATTAGATCCTATAAACCCAGCGATTCCAGTAATTAATACATTCATAAATAGCTTATTAAATAAATCGAGTTTCTTATTATCCTTGTACTCCAATAAACCTATTATGTCGTAGGTTTATTGGTTTTCAATTATTTAGGATGTGAATTAATACCTTTTTTTCTTTTATATAATGTTCCACTATAACCAAAAACTGAGAAGTCATAATCCGGAATTAATTTATTAATCGGAAGAATTCTTTTTTTTGGTTTTTCAAGTCTTCCAATTTTCTCAAGAGTTGAATATTTTGCATAGAGTTGATAAATGTTTAGGTCTCGCTGACTCAATCTGTCAGACAAAAACAAATAATCATAATCAAAAACTTTTCTTCTATAGTTTTCAATAGTATCCAACGAGGGGAAATGTAAATGCATATATTGGAATTTGCTACCTGCATTTAGAACGGCATAATAATATACTTCATCACCAATAACATGCGAATTCGATGGTATATTGGTCTTTACATAATTTGAAACTACATCATATTGCCTATTATTTAGATCCGCAAGCAAATAGGTGTTTTTAATCGTATAAATAAACACATTGAAACATAGCAATGGCGCAATTAAAAAATATATAATTCTACGATTCCCGAACCTTTCAACAAAAGTTATATAAAAGTTGATTAAAATTAGATAATAAAATGGTATTATAAGTACAGAATATGGTCCAACGTCAACAACTAAAGTATAGTAAAAAGTTAAATTTAACAACAACAATATTGTCACTTTGTCTAATAACTCTTTTATTTTGAATTTTGTTATCATTAGGATTACACATAGCCCAAAAGTAATAATTAGCGGAAACTCTTCTAAGGGTACAAATGGGATTTTAAGAAACAACTTCTGTGTTTGTGAACTTACCAAAATAATATATTTCCAGTAATTATTGAAATCACGAAATGCTATTAATATAGCTAAGACAGGTATTACTATAATCGGCATAATCCAGGCAATATATATTTTTAATAAATATATTTTCTCTTTGGATGAAAAAATTTGGTAAATACTAATTAATAGAAACCCTGGTAATGTAAATAGAATTCTGGGAGTGGTTATAATTGCACATGCATAAAGGATACCTGAAAAAATTAAATACAACGTATTAGGTTGCCAACTTTTAATGAATAAGTATAAACTTGTTAAATATAAAAGCAGGGCCAAAGTGTCATTTCGCCCTTTGTGAAGAGATGCATTAAAAAATACATCCAATAAAAATGCAATAAAAACTAATAAAACTGCTGTTGATTGTTTTTTTTCTCTCAGGCCAATAAGATAAATAACTAAATAAATTAGCAACCCTGAAAGAAGTCCAATTATTCGTGATTGGAAAGGACCTAAGCCAAAATACTTTATAATTGTTCCATTTAATACAAAATATACTGGCCCATATATGTATACTGGTAGCCCTTTCAAATATTCAGGACTTACATCTAAATAAAATGTAGAATTAGCACTGAAGGAATTGGAAATTGATGTAAAAAAGGTTTCATCTTGCCATACAATTGGGGAAATAGTTAATGTAAAAATGTGAATTAAGCAAAAAGTTGAGATAAATATGATAAAAAACTTTGGTTTCAGAATATTCATCTTTTTTGAAATAAGATAATAAAAAGAAGTTGTTTGCATTTAAAACAGCTATCAATTGGAAGCACAAAAGTAGGATTAATTTATTTCTGAGCCGATAGTTTGCAAAACCAATCTTACAGGTATGATAATGACATGTAATGTAGAGAAAAAAGGTGATAAGGACCACATATATGTCGAACAGCAGCGATTCAGCGACAATAATTTTTCACACCACATATGAGTACCTATTTATAAGAGGGCATAGCAGTAGTTAAACGGTATCAGAAAGTTACCATTTAAAGTATTTTAGCGTGTCTTATTTTATCGGATACCTCCACTTGAT
>CAIXTV010000183.1 GCA_903922465.1 uncultured bacterium | reverse complement strand
TGCTTCAGAAGAATATAGTGAATGGGTGAACTCTCCTTATAATGATGTATTTGCATTTTTCATCAGCGGACCGGGAATTACTGGTGCTCCAAACATTGCCACCTTGCCAAATTCTGTTCCGGTTTCTATCAATACTTTGAATAATGGTTATACTGTATGCGGCGATATTCCTATTGGACCATGCACTAATTGCACTTATTTTATTGATAATACTAATGGATTGTATATGCAATTTGATGGTTATACGGTTCCTTTATCAGCCGGGGCTAACGTGATTCCAGGTCAGGTATATCACATTAAGATTGCCATAGCCGATGCCTCGGATTTTGTGTATGATTCGGGTGTGATGCTAGAGCAAGGAAGTTTTGGTAGTCCTACTTGCAATATAAATGTAATCAGCAGTAACCCATTGTGCAGTGGGGGTACTGCCACACTTGATGCAGGTTTCGGTTCGCATTATTTATGGAATACCGGCGATACAACCCAAGTTATTACCGTTTCAACTACCGGACAATATTGTGTAACCGTTACGGATAATGGAGGTAATAGTTGTAGTGCTTGCAGGAATATAACTGTTTCTTCAGCTCTTGCTCCGCATCCTGTAATCACTTCAAGTGGTGCTACAAGTTTCTGTGGCGGAGGATCGGTAACATTAGATGCAGGCGGTCCTTATACTTCTTACCTATGGAGCAACGGCTCAACTACACAAACTACCATAGCAACACAAACAGGAAACTATGTGGTTACAGTTACCGGAAATGGGGGATGTACGGGTACGGCAGGAATTCATGTTGATGCTTCACAAGCTAGCCCTGCTTTATATACCAATACTCCAACTTCTTTTTGTGGATGTAACAATGTCTATTTAGATGCAGGCTATTATGTTAGTTACGCTTCCTATCTATGGAGTACAGGTGAAACTACCAGTTATATTAATCCTATGGTTTGTAGTAACACAACTTTTAGTGTTACTGTAACTGATTTTGCAGGCTGCACCGGTACTGCTTTTCATAATATTACTACCACTGTTGGTGTTGACCCAATCATCGTTCCTGATGGTCCAACAACTTTTTGCAATGGTGGCTCGGTAAATTTAGATGCGGGAGCTTTTGCAAGCTATCACTGGAATACTGGTGCGACTACTGAAATTATCCATGTTACCACTAGTGGAACTTATACTGTGACTGTTTATGATGCCAATGGTTGTATGGGGATTTCGCAACCAATCACGGTTTCATCAACAGGAAATATTAACCCTGTAATACATGTTTATGGCGCAACTACGCTTTGTGAAGAGGCTTCGATGTATTTGGATGCAGGTCCTGGTTATACCTATAATTGGAGCGATGGAGATGATCATCAGATCATTGAAGTTACGCATCCAGGAACTTATTCTGTTACCATTACCGATATCACTGGATGCTCAGGGGTAACATCCGTAAATATTACTGCAGGTATGTTTCATCAACCTTCAATTACAGCTTTGGGACCAACAACTTTTTGTCATGGAAATAATGTAACGCTTGATGCAGGAGTCCATGTTACTTATTCCGGGTATCATTGGAGTACGGGGGCGACAACTCAAACAATTACAGTTTATTCGAGTGGAACTTATTATGTTACAGCAACCGACGTACATGGCTGTACAGGAGTAAATTCTATTTTAATAACAGTTAATGCAAATCCTACTCCAACTATTAATTCTTTAGGAAATCCAAACTTATGCGAAGGAAGCAATGTTTGGTTAGATGGTGGTACATGGGAATCTTATCAGTGGAGTACTGGAGAGTCTACCGAATTAATCAATGTTGCAACTACAGGATATTATTGTTTGACGATCACCGATGCAAACAATTGTTCAGGACTCGCTTGCATAGATATTCATGTAAACCCAAATCCAACTCCTGTCATTATTTCAAATGAACCGACCATATTTTGTGAAGGAGGATTAGTTTCTTTGGATGCCGGTTCTTATGCTTCATATACATGGAGTACTGGTGATACAACTGAAACTATATTTGTGAATTCTTCAGGGACTTATTTTGTTACTGTAGGCGATGCAAACGACTGTACGGGAACAACATCAATTGATGTAACAGAAAGTACCGCAATAGTGTACATCACGGACGCGAATTTCAAAGCAGCCCTGCTTGCTGACCCAACTATCAATACCAATGTTGATAGCGAAATACAGGTTTGCGAAGCAGCGGCATTTACGGACACCATGTATGTCGGTAATCTGAGTATTTACGACTTAACGGGTATTGAAGCTTTTACAGCTCTTACCGGATTATATTGCGATAGCAATAATTTATCCAGTTTAGATGTGAGTCTAAATACTGTTTTAATGTTATTGAATTGCAGCAATAATGCTTTAATCAGTCTGGATGTTAGTCATAATAGTCAACTGAGTTCCTTGTTATGTAATTCAAATAACCTTAGCAGCTTAAATGTTGCCAATGGCAATAATACTAACTTTATAAATTTTTCTGCTGTAAATAA
This sequence comes from uncultured bacterium, assembly GCA_903922465.1. Lineage (GTDB taxonomy): Bacteria > Bacteroidota > Bacteroidia > Bacteroidales > CAIXTV01 > CAIXTV01. Next base: position 20,382 of record CAIXTV010000183.1, on the reverse strand, counting down.
CCCAACTCTTACTTGCATACAAGTAGATAATGTTGCATGGTCAACAGCAAACTGGACAGTTGGAGGTGGAAACATTGATAATACCGCTTCATTTGGTTTGGATTGTAATCCATATAGAACAGTTAACCTTCATTTATTTCTGGAAGGTTTGTTTAACTCAAATACAAACCTGATGAATGAAGCAATGGATGGGAATACAGGAGGACCACAGTGGGGATTGGGTATTAGTGACAAAATACAAGTAGATTTATTTGATGAAAACGCTGCCTATGCTCCAATTGGAGTAAGTATAAGTGGGGTAAATGTTGCTCCGGACGGCTTGGCTACATTTGATGTTTCATCAAGCCTCAGTGCCAATTATTTTATCAGAGTGAGCACTCGCAATCATTTGTCAACATGGTCTTCCATTTCGGTCCCTTTCAATACCAATCCGGTAGTTTATGATTTTACAAGTGATATGATGCAAGCTTATGGTATAGATGCACAGGTTCAAGTTGCGCCAAATAAGTATGCATTCTTTTTAGGAGACCTCGATCAGGGAGGTTGGGTTGATTCTGATGATTTCAATCTCTTTGAACCTGACTTAACAATGGGTGTAACCGGTTTTTATTCTTCCGATTTCAATGGAGGAGGTTGGGTTGATTCTGATGATTTTAATATGTTTGAGCCGAGGCTTACAATGGGGGTGAGTTCGCAATGGCCGGGGGCAAAGTAAAAAAAAGTGCCTAGAGTACTTAGAGTTGAAAAGAATTGAGAATTAAAAATAAGGGGAAAAGTATTCTACTATTCTCCTTTTACAAGCTTAATTGTTTGTTCGGCAGTTGCTGTTTTAATTTTCAGGAAATATATGCCCGAGGAGAGAAATTGTGTGTTCCACTGCAATTGATGTTTTCCTGCGGTTTCGGTGGCGCTTTTAATGCTTTCTATTTGCTTTCCGCTAATATCACATAGCAACAATTCCACCCTGCTGTTTTCATTAAGCGTATAGGTAATGAGGGTGTTGTTGTTGAATGGATTGGGGCTATTTTGAAGCTGTAAGGAAGTTTTAGCCTCAGGCTTAGAGAAAACCGAAACATTGGGCATAGCAGGGCTTCCAGCTTGTTTCCATGCGGTATAAATGAGTTCAGCTAAGGCATGCGAGCCCTTTTTAAACAGCATTATGGTATAGGTCTTGGTTTTTTGCCAAAGCGCATCTTTATAAAGTGACGAACTGGTGTTTGATGAAATGGTTTTGGCATAGGTATCAGCCAAAAGAACAGAATCTTTATATTTATAACTTGCGTAAAGATAATCGAAAATATATTGATTAACATCCTGAACCTCAACAACAGTGTCGCCTGTATAATTTATCTGAGAAACATAAGAACCTATCATAGTCGATTCGTAGCGCGAGTGAATGCCAGAGTTTCCTGTTTGGGCACCGTCGTAATTAGCCGTTATGTGCAAAGGCATATGACCATCGCCTACATAATGACCCAAATCTTCAGCAAAAAACAGGGCTTTTGCCCAGTCTAAACGAGCAAAACAATTTCTTAGCGAGTCGACAGTGGTTTTTGTAGTCCAAGGCAACGTGCCATTATTGGTTACGGTAGAACTCCCATACATGGCATTCATCGAATCTATGGTTTGAGGAATGCGACCTGTGGAAACAAAAATGGGATAGTTGTCAATGTCTATATAATGTTTAACACCTTCGGTAGGGTCGGTATCTTTGCGGGCATCGGCATCAGAAGCATGACTTGCCAAAAGGCTAGTCCAGGTGTTAAACTGACTCATTTCCTGTATAAAAGAAAGAGAAGCATCGTGGCTTATTTTGTTATGTCCCACCGCACCCCAACTGATACTTATAAAAGCGATGATGATGAGTGATGGAATTATGAGGAAAGAATGTTTTAGTTTCATGATGGTGTTTATTAGGAGGTAAAATTAATAATTATTATTGGGAAATGGGCAGATTTGTTGATGTCATGAGAAAAAGAATCAAGTCATCTCTAATATTAGATCTTTCCGCCCTTTGAATTTTGAATCTTTTTTCTTCCTAAACACCTAAACGTCTATACCCCCATTAGCCCCCGATGTTATGAAATGCGTTTGTAAGGTTGTGTGTCCCACATTGAGGTTTTTGATGTGTTGCCTGACGAATAGCTTCGTGGAAACCCAGTTGACGAATATCAAACTCCATATCGTTAAACAGGCAGGGTTTTAGTTTTCCGTTAGCAGTAAGCCTCAGGCGGTTGCAAGAAGAGCAATTTCCACCTTCGCCACCTTCAACCGTTGAAAAACTGCCACTGTGCAATTCCATTTGTTTGATGAAACGAGCTTCGAGACCGTTCTCTTTACAGAATTTTTTAATAGCTAATGCGTCGGGCTCTTGCGAATTATCACGTATGACACAATTAATTTTAATGGGAGATAAACCAACTGCTTTTGCTGCTTCAATTCCAGCGAAAACTTTATTCAAGTCGCCCCCACGTGTTATAGAAGCAAAGCTGTCAATGTCGATTGTGTCGAGGCTGATATTAATGCGGTTCAAACCAGCTATGAAGAGAGGTTTTGCATATTGCTCCAACAAAATGCCATTAGTGGTAAGCGATAAATCTTTAATGCCTTTTAGTTTCGCAATCTCCCCAATGAGTTCAATAATGTTTTTCCTTACCAAAGGTTCGCCACCTGTGATACGCACTTTGTCGATACCTGAAGCCAAAGCAACTTCTATAAAGCCTAGTATTTCTTCAAATGTGAGAATGTCGGTGTGCTTAAGTAGAGTTATGCCTTCTTCGGGCATACAATAGGTGCATCTAAGGTTGCATCTGTCGGTAACCGATACCCTTAGGTAATTGATTCGGCGATTATATAAGTCGAACATTCACTAAACTTTCTTTTGGAATAAAGGTAGTGTTTTCACTCACCATCATCAGACCCTGAGCTTGTAAAAGAGCTGCAATATGAGCCGAACCATGATATTCAACGGGAACAATTCTTCCATTTTCATCAATGGATATTGGGATTAAAGATTTTCTTTCTCTTTTTCGAATAGTGAAATCTTTAAGCAGGGGCATCTGAAAGGTAGGAGGAAGAGGAGAAGTACAACCCATGAGTTTTAGGATGAAGGGTTTTACCAATAATTCAGTTTGCACTAATGAAGATACTGGATTGCCCGGAAGCCCAAAGCACCAAGTTGAATCCATCTTCCAAAAAGTAGTTGGCTTTCCAGGTTGTATTGCAATGCTGTCGAATATTTGATTAAATCCTATGTCTTCTAAAACGGAAGGAATAAAATCGAAATCCCCCATTGAAACTCCACCTGAAAGAATAATAATATCGTTGTCTGCTATTCCATTACTGATAGTATTTCGACTTACTTCAACATTATCGCGTATTATACCTCCATTTATTGCTTTGATGCCCATTTGCTGAAGTTGAGATATAATTTGATAAGAGTTGCTATTTCTTATTTGCGATGCCTTAGGAGTCTCGTTAGGCTCAACCAATTCGTCGCCTGTGCTAAAAACAATAACACGGGGTAGCTTGCTTACCAATGGATTTGTACATCCTAAAGAAGCCAATAAGGCAATATGACGGGGTAAAATGCAGGTTCCTGTCAATACCACAGCATCTCCTTTTGTTACATCTTCCGATTGGTAACAAATATTATTGTTCGAAGTTTTTGCAGTAAAGCGAATTGATGCTTCACCTAAAACTTCTGTTTCTTCTACTTTAATAACACAATCTGCTCCTTTTGGTACAGGTGCACCTGTCATGATTTTAGCACACTGATTCTTTTCAATGGTTTTTAGCGGAAAAGCTCCAGCAGGAATAACTTCTACCACCTCAAGCTTGTTTTGAATGTCTTCTTTGCGAATGGCATAACCGTCCATAGCTGATTTGTCAAAGGGAGGCATGTCGACATCGGCATAAACATCTGAAGCCAGAACCCTGTTAAGGGATTCAATTAAAGTTACAGCTTCAGGCTCTAATGTTTTTACTGAGGCGAGAACTCTGTTTATTGCTTCTTCTAATGAAATCATGGGCTGATATTAATTTTGCAAATTTAGTCTTTCTGCAATGTAATGATGCACATGATGAATAACTTTGTGAATAGAAGGCTTATTAGGTAAAGTTGATGCAATGCCATCAATATACCCACAATTGAGGATTTTAAGCAAGGAATAATTAAAGCTAATATCGAATACCCAACCCAATTGTATTAGCTTGAAATCGTTAAGGCTTTTCATTAAAACAAAATCCACATTTATCCCATTGATAAGTTGTTGGCAAATATCTTCAGAAAAATCATCTGTATTGGGAAGCTCAAGTTCAATAGCCGAATTGCTTTCTTTTGAGTTTTGATAATGATGAGATGCAAGACTGAAAATATCGAGTTTGTCGGCATCTCTTATCAAATTGACGAAAAGAGCCAGTGTTTTATCTTTAATTTTAGGCGGATTTTTTACATTATGCAACTGTATTGCTTTAATAATGATGCTTTTTGCTTCGGGCTGCAGATTGTCCAACACCTTATACTTCTTCAAAACTTTAACACCTAATAAAGCATGGTTTTCGGTTTTCTTATCTGCGAATGAGTTGTATTTCCGAAACTGTTCAAAGCGCCCAATATCGTGAAACAAAGCAATGATATGTGCAATTCGAAGTTGATAGGAGTCGAGCATTAGGCTTTTGCCTAAAGCATTCATCTCAATGCAAACATTTTGGGTGTGATTTGACTTTAGTGCATACCCATTGGGCAAAGAAGGATTAAGTTGCTTGAAATTTCCAGTATAATCTTCAAACCAAGTTTCGAAAAAAAGGACTTCTTTAGGAGTAATTCGCATTGAGAATCCCAAAAGGAATTATTGTTTGTTCCTCTTGGTATAATTCAACATAAAATCTTCGAGTTGTTCTGAACCAATGCGTTTGGCAATTACTTTTTTCTCGCGATCTAATATAAAAATTACCGGTGTACTGTAAATATCATAAATATCACGATAATCAACATTGGCAGTTGTACCGGACACATTAATCCAATCAAGTTTGTGTTCAACAATAAATTTCTTCCAATTGGTGTGATTGGTATCAATATCTATAGCATAGACTTCAATACCATAGGTTGTTTTAAATTTATCGTAAAAGTCTTTAATGAGAGGAATTTCTTTCTTACAATGCCCGCAATCGGTATCCCAAAACACGAGTATGGTGAAATTTTCTTTTATCGAATAGAATGAAATGAAACGATTGTTTGAATCAGGCATGATGAGCTCGTATGCTTTTTTACCAATGAGAGTATAGCGTATACGATTCGCACGTTTAATCATGTTTTCAGTAGTTGAGGGTGTTGCCCACCAAGCTTTATTTGTTTTATAAAAAGCATCTACCATATCTACAAACACTGCATCGAATCCCATGATTTTTGAAGTTTCATAATTATAGGAAACTAACCATACAATGTATTTAAATAAATCCCCTTTTTCGTTAGTCTTGCTAATAAGGCTCAAAGCTTCTTTTGTAATGGTGTCGGGCACCTGTATTACAACTTTCTCGAAATAATTATTCAGCTTGTCGTGAAACATAGGAGTACGTATCATTCTGCTATCCATTAAATCGTAATTATCCCAATAATGGTTTTTATAATAATAGTAAGCAAATACGGAATCTTTCTGGCCATTGGGCAAAAGGGGAGGTTCGGGAACTTTAATTTCTTCGGTACATTTTAGCACTTTAACCCAGAAACTGTTGGGGTTTTGTTTTTTTAACTCTTCCTGAAAGTCCATAACAGATTTAATCACTTCATCCATTTTTGCTTTATAATAAGCAGCTGAGTCTTTATTATCCTTCAAGCGTTCGCGTGCTTCCTGAAAAGGTTTCATTTTAAGTTGATTCGAAATGCTCACTTGTTGATAATCAAAGAAAAGCTTGTTTTCAACAGAGCCTTTTACCTTCATATGACCAATATAATTAGCGGTGTCAGTTTCTAGTTGGAATTGTTGCTCTTTATCGATAATAAAATCGAAAACATGCTTTTTATTCATTGCTAGTAGGTAAATACCACCTGCTAAAGTGTCTTTTCCTTTAAAAACTACATTTCCTTTGGCATCTGCAAAACCTGAATCGACTATAGTTTGATACTTTCCATAATAAACAGCAATTTGAAATGAACTATCCCTAATGCCATTAATTTTGACTTTTATATTATATCCTTGCGAAAAACTTTTAGTCGAAAAGGCTATAAGTGAGATGAGAATGATGATGTTAATGATTCTTTTCATGAAATTATTTTATCTTATAAACGCTGCAAATGTAACATTCTTGTTGCTTTCTGCTACTTTTAGTTAACGGTTTTTAACAAAAATATTTATTGAAATGGTATGTACTATCAAAAAACCCATTAGATTTGTATGTTTAAAAAATAAATTATGTCAAGCTATCTACAGAAGATCATAAAATGGAATTTTATTCTCTGTTTATCCTTATTATTTACTACGGTTAATGCCCAAACAAAGTGGAATCTTGAGCAATGTATCGAGTTTGCTCTAAAGAATAATATTCAAATAAAACAACAAACATTAAGTTTAGATTTAGCCAAAAGCAATTTGTGGCAAAGCAAAATGTCAATGTTGCCAACCATCAATGGAGGTGCAACTCATGTGTATAATTATGGCCGAACGGTTGACCGTTTCACCAATCAGTTTGCAACTTCAGAAGTGCAATCGAATAATTTTTATTTGAATTCGAATTTGGTATTGTTTAATGGTTTTCAATTGCTCAATACGGTTTTGCAAAACCGTTTAAATCTTCAGGCGAGTCAATACGATGTCGAAAAGATGAAAAACGATGTGGCTTTAAATGTGGCTACTGCTTATCTAAACGTATTGTTTGCTATTGAGAATTACGATAATACACAGAATCAAGTAGAGATTACACAATTGCAACAAAGTCGCATGCAAAAGCTTTATAATGCAGAAACCATTTCGAAAGGCGATTTATTAAGTCTTGATGCACAAGTTGCTTCCGAACAGTTGCAGGAAGTAAATGCACAAAACTTACTTGATATGGCATATCTAACTCTGAAGCAAATGCTTAATTTCAATGTTGCTGAATCGTTTGAAATAGAAAAACCCATAATTAGCATTTCGCCGGATAAGTACATTTTAGAAAAGCCAGAACAAATTTATAGTTTTGCCGTTAATAATCAGCCCGAAATAAAAAGTTGCGATTTTAAACTTCAAGGTGCCGAAAGAGCACTCGCCATTTCAAGGGGGGGGCGCTATCCTTCAATTTCTATACAAGGGTCATATGGAACTGGATATTCGGGTGCTAGCCAGGAAATAGTATTGCCTGCTGTGTTAAATGGATTCTCTCCGATTGGATTCACTGGTGCAGGAGATACTGTTTTTAGTCCGAATTACGAATATAACTACAGAAAGAAACCTTTCAATAGTCAGATAAACGATAACCTTAATAAATCAATAGGTTTTTATTTGAATGTTCCCATTTTCAATGGATGGAGAGTCAATAGTGATGTAAAGAGGGCTAAGATTAACCTTGCAAATTCGGAATTTACGTTACAACTGGCCAAAGACCAATTGAATAAAACCATTCAACAGGCTTATTCTGATGCCAATGCTGCTTTTAAAAAACATCAGGCAGGATTGAAATCAGTTGAAGCAATGGAAGAGTCGTTTAAATACTTTCAGCAAAAGTTTGATGTGGGGATGGTTAATTCGGTTGATTATAATGATGCTAAGAATAAGTTTAATAAAGCCAAATCTGATCTCCTTCAAGCTAAATATGAATTTCTGTTTAAAATAAAAATTATCGATTTCTATATGGGGAAACCCTTGTCACTTAAATAAATCATCACATGACCGGAAAAAAGAAAAAAATCATTCGTTATTCAATTATTGCTGTAGTTGCATTAATTATAATACTCGTAATATTGAAAAAATCAGGTGTCATCTCAAGTGAAGACGCCATAAAAGTATCCATTGAAACAGTTCAAAAGCACAATATCATTGAAACAGTTTCTGCAAGTGGAAAAGTGCAGCCCGAGGTAGAAGTAAAAATTAGTCCTGATGTTTCGGGTGAATTGATTGAGCTTTTGGTTAAAGAAGGCGACAAAGTAAGCAAAGGTCAATTGCTTGCAAAAATCAAACCCGATTTTTACGAAGCATCATATGAGCAGGCAGTAGCAAGTTCAAATGGTGCAAAAGCTAATCTTGCCAACTCCAATGCACGTTTGTTGCAGGTGAAAGCACAGTTGATTAATGCAAAAGCTACTTACGAACGAAATGAAAAGTTATGGAAGCAACAAGTAATTTCAGCGGCCGAATGGGATGGAGCCAAATCATCTTATGAAGTTGCAAAAGCCGAATTACAAGCATCAGAACAAACCGTTCAGGGAGCCGACTTTAATTTGAAAAATGCATTAGCTATCGTAAAACAATCGAGAGATAACTTAAATAAAACAGCAATTTATGCTCCTGTTGATGGAACTATTTCGAAACTGAGTGCAGAAAAAGGCGAACGTGTTGTGGGTGCTTCACAGTTTTCAGCCCCTGAAATATTACGTATTGCCAATCTGAATGAAATGGAAGTAAAAGTAAGCGTAAATGAAAATGATATTGTAAGGGTTCATTTAGGCGACACAGCGCTAGTTGAGGTGGATGCTTATCTCAAACGCAAGTTTAAAGGAGTAGTTACTTCCATTGCCAATTCGGCAAACTCTTCGGGTTTAGGAGTTGATCAAGTGACCAATTTTGATGTTAAAATACGCATTTTGCGCGATTCTTACATCGATTTGCTTCCTAAAGACAATCCTAATCTTTCACCTTTCCGTCCAGGAATGTCAGCAACTGTTGATATACAAACAGCCAGTGTTTATAATGTTATTTCCGTTCCTATTCAAGCAGTAACCAGCCGCGATAATGCTCAGGGAATTGTTAAAGATGCTGATAAAAAGACCGATCAGATGGAAAATGATGAGCAAGCAAAAGTGGTTTCCGATAAAAATAAACAAGAAAAAACAAAGGCTGTTGAAGCTCAGGAATATGTATTCGTTTACGAAAATGGGAAAGTGAAAATGACCAAAGTTAAAACTGGCATTCAGGATAATACTAATATTCAAATTCTTGAAGGATTGAAAGAAAAACAAGAAGTTGTTGGTGGTCCCTATAAAGCTGTATCGAAAACCCTGAAAGATGGCGATAAGGTTAAGAAGACTGATAAAAAAGACCTCTTTAACACTAAAGAAAAAGCTGAGTAGCTCCTTCGATGCCCTTATTATTACATATTGAAACCGCAACAACAGTTTGTTCGGTTGTACTTTCTTCTGATCAAAAACCCATTTCAATTGCTGAAATTCATTCGGCAAACTCCCATTCGTCGCTTATTGCTACTTATATTGAAAAGGTATTTAATGATGCTTCAATCGACTTTAAGGATGTTGATGCACTGTGTGTGAGTAAAGGACCAGGTTCATATACGGGTTTGCGAATTGGAGTGTCGGCAGCTAAAGGCTTATGTTTTGCTTTAGATAAACCCCTCATTTCAATAGAAACACTTCAGGCGATGGCTCAGGCATTTCTTTTATCTGAGAAATTCCCAAAAGATGTTTTCGTAGTTGAACCTCTGCTTTGTCCAATGATAGATGCCCGTCGAATGGAAGTCTATTGTGCTATGTATGATATAAAGCTTAATGAAGTCCAGGCAGTTGATGCCGTGATTATTGAACCCGATTCTTTCAATGAATTATTAAATCGTCAAACTGTGATATTTTTTGGAGATGGGGCTGCAAAATGCAAAGACAGCATACTTCATCCCAATGCCCTGTTTATTGATGACTTCCAAACTTCTGCAATAGGGATGATTTCATTAGCAGAAATCAAATACAACAAAGGTTTATTCGAAAATCTAGCCTATTTCGAGCCCTATTATTTAAAGGAATTTATTGCAGGAAAACCAAAAGTGAAAGGTTTACATTAATCAGTGCTAAGCAATCTTTTCGTTTTGAGATTGCTTCGTCATACCTCCTCGCAATGATGCTCTTATTATTGTTTGTCAGGAGTTTTTAATTACTCTTTGTTCTATAATTTTGATGTATTGTAAGCACAAGCACTCACAACGACACTTCAATTTACTTCTTAAGCCAAATTGCCGTGTTCTTCGGGAGGTAATTCCATATAATAATCATCATCGATATCGTTATCTTCTTCTTCCCACACATGAGGTTTTTGTTCGGGGCCGGCCTTACGATAATAAATTGCCAGTATTAAACCTGCAATTCCACCCATCAGATGCGATTCCCACGAAATATCTTGTTGCTTTGGGAAAAAGTAAGGAACCACACCCCAAATCATACTTCCATAAAGAAATGTAACCAATAGAGTTACGGCCATCAAACCTTTATGGCGTTTAAAAATCCCTATGAAGAATAAAAAGGCCGTTAATGAATACACTACTCCACTTGCACCAATATGATAGGCTGGTCGAGCTGATAACCAAACCCAAAATCCACCCAACAACCACGATAATATGATGATATTAAAGGCTATTTTCCTGAAAAAATAGGAAAGTAGAAAACCCAATATAAAAATGGGAACCGAATTGGCAAAGATATGTGAGAAGTCGGCATGTAATAAGGGGGCGAAAATAATCCCCCTCAATCCCAATACTGTTAAGGGAAAAACTCCCCATTCTCCCCAATCCGATTGAGTGTAGGATTCCACAATGCGAATGACCCACAAAATGAGTAGCCACACTGTTGGATAAATAAAACTGCTCAGCAGTTTGCGTTTTTCTTGTTTAAGACTTTCCATCCGATTCAATTAAACAGCAAAGTTAAGTATTTTGTTCTACAATATGTCTATTCTCTTGCCAACTTTATTTGAACACGAAATTTAATTTGAATGTTGAAAAGAAAAATATTTGTATTAATTTTGCGATGAAAAAGTAGAGGCATTAACATTATAAATTATCAATCATGAAAAACCAAAATGTACTTAGTCCTAAAGAATACATCAGAACTAAAGTAAGAAGTTTGCCGCTTTATGCTTCTTATATCAACGAAAATTGGAAAGAAAGCGGTTTAGCTGTCGTGGTAGTAGTAAGAAAACACACTGTTGAAAAATACACCTTAGGAATCTATTTTGTTGATCTTCTGGCCCGTGGGACCCATGATACCCGATTTCGCTTTAGCATCGAAAAGCAAGATTTAGAAAAATTGATAAATAAACCCAGCAATAAATTGATATTGATTGATTATGCAATAGTTCATAACATTATTTATGGGGCCAATGCCTTTGCCGAAGACCATGGTTTTAAGATTTCAAGAGATTTTGAACTTACAAGTCACCTGCTCGAAGAAGACACCGAAGATGTTGAGTTTATCGACATTGAATTTGGAAGAAATGGTAAGCCCTTTTTGAAATAACACATTAGGCATTTAGTTATTTAGGGGTTTAGACTTTTAGGTTTTTAGGAAGAAAAGACCCAAGACCTAAGTAAACACCCTATTTGAAACATCAATGCGATAGCTGAGAAAATGCGAATCCTGTTGATGTTGATTGAAGAAAGGCTGATTATTTTGATTTGATAAGTGATTTTAATTTCAGGAAATATGTGGGTGCAATTGATTAATTACAATTGATGAAATCTGTAATTGAAGCTTTTGGTTTAAAAGATATAATTTTATTTTCGCTAGATAAAAATCAAAAAACTATATATAATCAAGCAAAATAATCATACAAAGAAAGCAGGCAAAAGCAGGCGAGATTAATAAATGAAGAGTTTTTTTTACACTAAAAAAAAAGCAATCCTAAAGCAAATCTAAAGATTTTTTAACAGTCATTAACGAGATTGAAAATTTTACTACTTAGCAGGCAAAAAGCAACCGAAAAGCAACCGGTAAAACCAATAAATTAGTGCTAATTTTGGGTTAAGATTATTCGTTAGAAATTAGCCCAAAATTTATGGCGATTATTGGGAGTTTAAGGCAACCGATTAATATTAAATTGATATTAAATAATATTTAATTTGGAGTTTTTATAGGCAAAATAAAGCAGCCCACAGTTATGAAATAGCAACATAAAGCAACTCCAAAGCATAGAAAAGCATTGAAAAAGCAGTAGAAAAGCAATAGTCTTTTATGAGTTTTACAACACCATAAAAAAGCAACTATAAAGCAATAGAATATTACTGTTTTTTCAAATATTTGCTTCTCAATAGTTCATATTGATTCTCCCATTGAAGCGGCCGAACCAAAAGGATCATTACCAAAACTGAAAAAAGAATTTTATTTTATTCATGGATACAAAATTAATGATTAATTTTATAGTCAAATTAAAAAACCAAAAATCATGAAAAGAATATTATTTGTTACTTTCATTGCAGTAATTACCTTAGTGTTTTCCTGCACTCCCTTAACTAAAGAAAAGCAAGATCTTAATTTACAAAAGGACTCTATTAAAAAAGCCGACTCAATTGCTAAAATATATTCTGACTCGGTTGTTAAAGCTAATTATTCCGGAATTTGGATGATAGAATCTTATGTTGATGATTTTGGAGCACCAACAAAGAAAAAATACATTACAAATAGTGATGTTATTAATGGCAAATTTAGTAATAGCGCAACGACTAATTCTGAACTGAATGTTAAAATCATAATAGAGAGTCAAAATGTAATAGATATAAAATTATTCGAATATGCTGGTAAAAATCCAGTGAAAACTTGTGTTGAGGAAGGTTATAAAATAAGAGTTAAATCAAAGACCGGCGATGTATTAGAACTTAAAGCTAAAAATTATTCAGATAGACTTTCGCTAAATAAATCAGATTCTAAAAAATTATGGAATTTAATGCTTAAAGGTGGTAAAATACAATTCGCGATTATTGAAATAAGTGAATATTCATCATCATCTTATAGTTTTGATATTGAAAATGCTGATGGTTTTGAAAATGCAACTAAAAAATTAATTGAATAGTACGCAAAATAGCACAAATACGATAAGTTAAACCTCTTATTTGTGTGTGAAAATGTGTGTAAAAATAATAAAGCCCTGCAAACGCATTGATTTACAGGGCTATTCTTTTGAGATTTGTGGAGCTGGAGGGATTCGAACCCTCGTCCAAACAAGCAGCAGAAAGGCTTTCTACATGTTTATCCTTTAGTTGGTTTTCGAATGAATACTTGCAAAAGGCAAACATATATTCATCTTAGCCTTTGTTATTTCGCAACGCTTGCAAGGCTCAAGCGCAACTATCACCACATTTATTATGCTTCTGACGGGACACCGTAGTGAAAGGTTTCCCGGGAAGCAGAAAGCTGCTTAGTCTATCGACTACGCTGCTAACGCGTAATTAAAATTGTTGCCGTTTATTAGGCAGTGTGTATTAGCTATTAACGGGACCTATGCACAACGCCCGACATGCTTACATGACCACTTCCCTGCTGTCAAATCCTGTCAACCCCTCAAAGAACTGCTGCAAAATTACACAAAAATTGAGCCAAAACTAAAAAAATAATGTATTTTCGTCGAAAAATATATAATCTAAACTATGGAACAAACTACAACTACTAAAATTACTGACACAACTGCTAATCCTGCCCCTCTTGGTTTGGCTGCTTTTGCTCTAACTACTATCTTATTAAACTTGCATAATGCCGGTTTTTATGGAATGGATGCTATGATAATGTCGATGGGCATATTCTATGGTGGCTTGGCTCAACTCTTTGTTGGCTATATGGAATGGAAAAAAGGAAATACTTTTGGCACTATTGCCTTTACTTCTTATGGTGCTTTTTGGCTTTCCTTGGTTTGTTTGATGATATTACCCAAAATGGGAATAGCAGAAGCTCCTGCAAAAATAGCCATGGCCTATTATCTTGGGGTTTGGGGTTTGTTCTCTTTCTTCTTATTTATTGGAACTCTAAAACTTAACAGAGCATTACAAGTGGTTTTTGGAACTTTGGTTTTATTATTTGCTTTACTTGCAATTGCTAATGCAACAGAATCACACGAAATTCATATCATTGCAGGCTACGAAGGAATAATTTGTGGCTTAGCAGCATTGTATACGGCAATGGCTCAGGTGTTAAATGAAATCTATGGCAAAACGATTATGCCATTGGGAATAGTGAAGAAATAATTTCCAAATTCAAAGTTTCAAGAAATGAAATTAGAATTGATTTTGGTTGGTTGAATTAATCTTACATAAACATTTTGTTATAAATAAAAAACCTAACAGATTTTAAATCCTGTTAGGTTTTTTATCAATATCGCCGCAATTGGCGGGGAATTAATCCCAATAAGATGTATAAATATTTAGACCTTGATAAATGTCCTTTAGTATAATACTAATTTGTGTCTATTTTTTCGCTTTTTCTAGTTCTTTTTCTTTCTGTTTCGTCAAGTATAATTTTGCGAAGACGGAGTGAAGAAGGTGTAATTTCGAGATATTCGTCTTCAGCAAGATATTCCATTGCTTCTTCTAAAGAAAATTTACGAGCTGGAATGATAAGCATTTTATCATCAGATCCTGAAGCACGCATATTCGATAGTTTCTTTGTGCGAATAACATTCACTACTAAATCATCCTGACGTATATGTTCACCAATTACCTGTCCTGCATAAATTGGATCGTTAGGGTCAACAAAAAATGTACCTCTATCTTGTAGTTTGTCAATTGAATAAGCGATAGCTGATCCTGTTTCCATGCTGATTAATGCTCCATTACGATGAACTGCCATTTCTCCTTTTAAAGGTTCATATCCTTTCAGGCGATGCGCCATAATAGCTTCACCTTCAGTTGCAGTTAATACTAAATTACGTAAGCCCATTAAACCTCTTGAAGGAATTTCAAAATCCATTTGCACTCTTTCACCTTTAGCTACTATGCTCATAATATCGCCACGACGCATGGTTACTAAATCAATTACCTTACCTGAAACTTCTTTTGGCGAATTCACAGTAAGAATTTCCATAGGTTCGCATTTCACTCCATCAATTGTTTTGATAATCACCTTTGGTTGTCCAACCTGAAGCTCATATCCTTCACGACGCATGGTTTCAATAAGTATCGATAGATGTAGCACTCCTCTTCCGAAAACTAAATAGGCATCAGGAGAACCTGTTTCTTGAACTCTTAAAGCCAAATTCTTTTCTATTTCTAAAAATAAACGATCGCGTAAATGTCGTGATGTAACAAACTTACCTTCTTTTCCGAAAAATGGGGAGTTGTTAATAGTAAAAAACATACTCATGGTTGGATTGTCAACCGTAATAGGTTCGAGTAATTCAGGGTTTTCGAATTCTGCAATGGTATCGCCAATATCGAAATCTTCCAATCCCATCACTGCACAAATGTCACCTGCATGAACAGGAAATTTAATTCTTTCTTTTCCCAATCCTTCGAAAAGATAAAGCTCTTTAATTTTCGATT
Organism: uncultured bacterium; assembly: GCA_903922465.1. Lineage (GTDB taxonomy): Bacteria > Bacteroidota > Bacteroidia > Bacteroidales > CAIXTV01 > CAIXTV01. The sequence continues at coordinate 4,950 of CAIXTV010000183.1, read as the reverse complement.
TCAGAATAGTACCATCTCTTTTAACTAATGAAACATTCATGCCAGCAGCAATGGTTCCACGATGAATTCTTCCAACAGCTATTCTTCCTGTATAAGTTGAATAATCCAATGAGGTAATCATCATCTGTAATCCACCTTCATTTACTTTAGGACCAGGAATATGTTCGATGATAGTATCTAATAAATAGGTTACATCTTCTGTTTCGTTTTCCCAATGATCCGACATCCAACCATGTTTTGAAGATCCAAAAACGGTTGGAAAATCTAATTGATCTTCAGATGCACCAAGTGAATGCATTAAGTCGAAAACCAATTCTTGAGTTCCTTCAGGATCACAATTTAGCTTATCCACTTTATTTACAACAACGATAGGTTTCAGATTTAATTCGATGGCTTTTTCGAGAACAAAGCGTGTTTGAGGCATAGGTCCTTCAAAAGCATCAACCAGAAGAAGTACTCCATCTGCCATATTTAAAACTCTTTCAACTTCACCACCAAAATCAGCATGGCCGGGGGTATCGATGATATTAATTTTTATTCCTTTATATCTTACTGAAACATTTTTCGCAAGAATAGTAATTCCACGTTCGCGTTCGAGGTCGTTACTGTCGAGTATGAGGTCTTTCACTTCTTGATTGTCGCGAAATAGTTTAACCTGATGCAGAATTCTGTCAACCAAGGTTGTTTTTCCATGGTCAACATGGGCAATAATAGCAATATTCCTGATTTCAGTCATAGAATGTATTTAAATTTAAAGTTCGAACCGATTTAGGTTTTACAAATAATAAGTTGAATAATTTCGGAGATTATTTGCCGGAGAGAATCGAAAGAGTCGATTCAGTAAAACCGATTATAGGCTGCAAAAGTACACTTTTTTCCCGATTAATAGCGTATTGGGTTCAATTACTTCAAAAACAGGGGGATTTAATGGCAAATGATACAAAACGGAAGGACGAAGTAAACCCTAAGCAGAGTTGCATAGCAAAAGCTAAGGCAGGCAAGGTTAAACTTTTATTTTCTTTTTCTTTTTTAAGACTGTCCGTTTAACCAAAGGTTTGTTTTCCTGTTTTCTTTTTTGGATAAACTCGCTAATTTCTTTTCTTTCTTCTTCTGTCAATGGGGGACTTTGTATGATAAAATCAACTCCATTGCGTTCTTTAATTATGCTCATAATTTCATATTTTAAAATATTTTTCTACTAAAATTCTTGCAGAATGGGTTTCAATTATCATTCTTTGATTTTTAAAATGATATGCCCCTAATGTTTTTTCGTAGTGTTCGATTGAGATGGAACTTCTTCTAATGAGGAGTTTTCGGTAACTTTTTTCACAATGTTTGAAGATAAACTATCTTTTCTTTTGTGTGATTTTTTATATTGAAGAATATACTCACTTATTTTTATCCTTTCTTCATCAGATAATGGTTTTGGATCAACGTAAAAGTCTACTCCGAGAGGTTCTTTAATGAGTCCCATATTATTAAGATTTAAAATATTTTTCTACTAAATTTTTTGCGGCATCCGTATTAATAATCATCAATAGCCCACCAAAATGAATCGCTCCAAGTGTTTTAGTGTAATGACTTATGAGATTAGTTTTTGAATGAAAGGATACAAATCCATCGTTTCCCTTTTGAAATGAAAGTCTACAGGCATAAGCAACAAGGTTTCCTGGAACTCCTGCATACATCTTTTTTCGTCCTTTGTTAAAGGGAGCACTTTCAATTAAGTTCATATAAACGTGATCAGCTTCTATTTTTATACTAATAAGTCCTTGAATAATTAAGGGATTGTTTTGTATCGTAAGTTTATAAACCTCTCTGTCATTATAATTAAGTTCTTTCTCCCAATCAAAAAGCCATTTCTTCTTATTGTTAACTTGAGAAAGATCAGTTTTCCGAAGAGGGCTAACCTCGGTTAAAAAACTGTCTCCCGAAACTACATTTTCTATTGATCGGGTAAGTTTATCAACCAAAAAGTCCAAATAATTTATTCCTTAGTCTTTCATCCATCAAAGATACGAAAATTTTAGCAATCGCCAATAGTTTACGATAAATTATTGCTAAAGTTTTATTGATAAGGTTTTGCCTAAGATTATTTAGCCTAATTTGATTAAGAATGAAGCTAAGTAAATCTGCACAAAGTAGCGAATGCAATAAAAACAATGTTAAAAAGCAAATGCTTTGCCAAGCCAGATTATTTGACTATTCTAAAATATGGCAAGAAGGGATTTAGTCAATTAATTTGTCGATTTGCGCTTCTAACTTTGGCAAGTGATTACATACTATTCCCCAGATGATTATATCATCAACATTGTCATAGCTATGAATTACCCAGTTCCGTAAATCAACAATTTTTCTGGCATTATCAATTTCTATATTGGGATCTAATTTCAATAATTGGCTTGCAGCTTCTCCAATAATTTCAAGTTCTCTTTCGATTGCTCTCCGAAGTAATTTGTTAGATTGATATTCAGTAAATTCTCTTTTCTCGCCTAAATACAAATTTATGGATTCGATTGAGGTTTTAATATCGAGTAAGTATTTTTGAATTTTAAGTTCCATACAACAATTGTTTTGTTTGCTCTACCCCTTTTATGAAATATGGATTTGATAATGATTTATCTGTAATTAAATCGATTTTCCGATTAAAAATAGCGCTTAGTTGATAATGCAATAAAAAATAATTGTCAGTATATTCTTCGATGGATATTGATTTGTCAAAAGAAATCAGAAAATCAATATCACTAATATCAGTAAAGTTATTGGTATTTACCGAGCCAAAAGTATATAGTGATGCAACCTTGTATTCATTACACAGTTTTTTCAGTTCATCTAATTTATCGCTTATAATCTTATTCATTTTTCTTTTCGAAGTTGGGAAGCTATTTTATCCAGCAAAGATACAAATTTATAGGTATAAATTGCTGTTGAGGCTTATAGGATTTCGAAAATAAAATAATTGCAAATTATCCTGCATTCAAAGCGGATTTGCAAAATCGGCTTAGCAAGGGATAAATTATTTTATAAAATGTAATTTATTACCAGCTTTATGAATGTTTATAGGTACACTAATATAACACACTAATGACGCTATTGCTATTATACCACTTGCAATAAAAGAAGCATTTGCACTATTTAGATTTGATGCTTTCGAAGCAGCTTTTGAAGAAAGCGCTTTTGATTGATAATTTGCTCCTAAAACAGAACATCCTGCGCTAACTAAAAGCAAAGCCATTCCTTTATAACTATTATTAGCTGCCTTTTTGAGATATAAACCCGATAAATTAATTTCTTTTTTATCTGATTGGTAATTTTGTTGAAAGTCAAGAAATTTCTTTTCAAGCAACCTAATGGAATCTGATATTGAAAATTGTTTAAGCCCATTATTTTGAGTTGTAAGAATCTTATTAGGTTCTTTATCATCAAGAATTAAATTAGTCTTTGATGATATTTGTTTTTCATATTCATCAACAAATGATTGAAAATTACTTTTAAGAGAATTCATCATATTAATTGCTGACTTTTTAGAAATTCCACCATTTAGCACACCAGTTTTAGGACAGTTTTCACCATCAAAAGGTTCAATTTTTTTTATGGATTTATTATAATAAACTGCTGAAAAACAATATACACTATCTAATATTATTCTATACTTCAATTGAGAAAATTTAAATGAAATATTATATCCATAAGTATACACATTAGAATTATTAGGTTGTTTAATTATAATTCCTTTAACTAAAATTAAACCCGATTCTTTGTCTTCTTGTTGAATTATATTTTTACTATTTAGAGTTTTTTCAAGAAATATTTTTGTTTCAAGAAAAAGTTGGGATTGTGTCTTTGAAATCGAGTCTGATTTTTCCCATTTGAAATTAGTTTGCCCATTACTAACGGCAAAAACAAAGATCCCAGCTATAAGAAGAATTATGATTTTCATTGTTTTTTAATTTGATTTAAATAATAAATTGTTCAGGAATATTAAAGTAACTATTAAGGTTGTAAATATTGATAAAAGTGAGAATAAATTTGTTTTATTAATTTTTCCACCATATTTATCAATATCATTTTTAGTTTTAGTTGTAATTTTAGATTCAAATATACTTTTCTCCATCATTCTATATTCAATAAAAATAAGAATGCCTAAATTAATGAATGGAATTAATATATTAAACATTGAAATTGAATTTGAAAGTTTTGATAATGCAAAATAGCCAACAATCAATATATTATTAAAAGTAAATAGTTTATCATGAATTCTATCAAAATACCTTAATATGAAAAGATTTCCTTCTTTTTCGATTCTTTTAAAATTATCATCTATCTCTTTTAATTCCTCATCAGTCATTAAACCATGTTTCTTCCAATCAATTTCTTGTTCATTCATATAATTTAATTTAGGCGTTATATATATTATTTCTCGCTACCTTAATCCAAAGTAAAAGTACATATATTTTAAATGTAAGTGTTATAATCAAGAATTATTGTCAATACATTTTTAATCTTTCTCATTATTTTCCATCAAAAAAACACTAAAAATATCACCTAAAAAAACAATTCTCTTTCTCCCAAGTTCCCCATTTCCCCCGCATTATTCTCCCCTTTTCAACATTTCCTCCCCTTTTATTTTAATTTAGTATCCTGAAATTAAGACTTAGGGAGAAGAAATCTAATTTTATTCAACTTCTTTCTTTATTTATGGAACATTAATCTAAATTATTTCTCCATAAATCTTTGGTTCTGTATATATTATTTAAATTTAGGAAGCATCTATTTAGATTTAGGAAACATAAATCTTTATTTTTGGAGATGAAATTTAGATTTATTCAGAAGAAATCAAGATAGAAGGAGAAGAAGTTTAAATTTGGGATGAAAGAATCTAGAAATGTTCGGAAGAAATTTAAAAAATGTGGGAAGAAATCTAGATTTCTTCCCACATTTTTTAGTTGG
>CAIXTV010000182.1 GCA_903922465.1 uncultured bacterium | reverse complement strand
ACAGGGTCGTAGGCTATTACTTTGCAGCCATGTTGCAGCAGTTTATCAATAATCACCAGCGAAGGGGCTTCGCGCATATCGTCGGTGTTGGGTTTAAATGATAATCCCCAGATGGCAATGGTTTTGCCTTGTAAATCGCCTATATAATAGTTGTGTAGCTTGTTGAACAGAACCGACTTTTGATCGTCGTTCACTTCTTCTACCGATTTTAATACTCTTAAGCTATAACCATTTTCGCCAGCAGTTTTTATGAGAGCTTTTACATCCTTAGGGAAACAGGAGCCGCCATAGCCTACTCCGGGATAAATAAATTTATTCCCAATGCGCGAATCGCTGCCTATGCCTTTACGAACCATGTTGACATCGGCACCTATGATTTCGCAGAGGTTGGCAATGTCGTTCATGAAACTGATTTTGGTTGCCAGCATCGAATTGGCAACATATTTTGTCATTTCGGCTGAAGGGACATCCATGAAAATGATGGGATGACCATTCAGGGTAAAGGGTTTATAGAGTTTGCTCATCAATTCCTGAGCGCGTTCCGACTCCACGCCCACTACTATCCTGTCCGGTTTCATGAAATCGGAAATGGCATCGCCTTCTTTTAAGAATTCGGGATTGGAAGCAATATCAAAATCGATATTAAGTCCTCTTAGCTGAAGTTCTTCTTCAATGGCTTTCTTTACTTTATTGGCCGTGCCTACGGGAACGGTGCTTTTGGTCACCATCATCAGGTGTTTGTTCATGTGTTTGCCAACCGTATGGGCAACATCGAGCACGTATTTCAAATCGGCGCTGCCATCTTCGTCGGGAGGAGTCCCCACGGCACTAAACACCACTTCCACCTCGTTCAGACAAGAAGTTAAGTCGGTGGTGAAATGGAGTTTCCCTTTTTCCATGTTGCGAATGATCATTTCATCCAAACCCGGTTCGTAGATGGGCGAAATTCCCTGGTTTAGTTTATCAATTTTAGTTTTATCAATATCAACACAGGTAACATCAATACCTGCTTCGGCAAAGCAAGTTCCGGAAACGAGTCCTACATATCCGGTGCCTACGATTACAATTTTCATATAGTGTTTTGTTTAGTTTGAGAGAGCAAAGATAAAATTTGTTTGATTCTAATGAGAAGTGTTTTGTTTTAAAATCAATAAAATAAAGATTTCAATAATTAATCAGTCCATCAGCAATGGTCAATTTGCGGTCGGCCATATTGGCAAGTTCTTCGTTGTGGGTGACGATGATGAAGGTTTGTTGAAATTTATCGCGTAATTTAAAGAAAAGCGCATGCAATTCTTTGGCATTCTTCGAATCGAGATTGCCTGAAGGTTCGTCTGCCAAAATCACTGCGGGATTGTTGATGAGGGCACGGGCAACTGCCACCCTCTGTTGTTCGCCACCCGAAAGCATGGAAGGTTTGTGCGAAAGACGGTCGCTGAGGTCCAGTTGTTCGAGCAGGGCAGTGGCTCTTTTAATGGCTTCTGCCTTGGGCGTTTTCCCTATTAATGCCGGAATGCATACGTTTTCCAAAGTGGTGAACTCGGGTAGGAGATGATGGAATTGAAACACAAATCCTATCGATTTATTGCGAAATGCCGAAAGCTTTTTCTCGTTGAGCTTTTGCACTTCAGTGTCTTCAATAAGGATGCTTCCCGAATCGGCTTTTTCGAGCGTACCCAAAATTTGCAGAAAAGTGGTTTTCCCGGCTCCCGATGCGCCTACAATCGACACAATTTCGCCTTTCTGCGCTTCGAATTCTATGCCCTTTAAAACCTTGACGTTTCCGTATGATTTATAGATGTCCCTTGCTTTAATCATGGGGCAAAGGTAGGGAATATTTCTAGATTTATAGTTTAGCTTTTTAGGTGTTTAGGCTTTTAAGCTTTTAGCTTTTTTGGAATTTTATTTGATTGGAAAACCTAGCAGGTTTTTTCAACCTGTTAGGTTTTGGTTCTTGTTACGTCCTTAGTTAATAAATAGGGGCGTTTAGTCGATTAGACATTTAAGCTTTTAGCAAGCCTTAAGACCAAAATCCAAAATTCAAATAACCAAGGTATTATAGATTAATTGTAAGAAATTTTGTAGTATAAATCTACTTAAAAAAACTCTTTATTTCGGCCGATTGTATCTTCATTATTTTCAATAAATCTCTTAACAACATGAATCACTCCAATTCATATATGAATTAAACTGTTTCATATATGAATTAAACTGTTTTCAACATGAATTAAATTTATTCATATATGAAATAAACTGTTTTCAACATGAATTAAATTGATTCATATACGAAATAAACTGTTTTCAACATGAATTAAATTGATTCATATACGAATCAACCTGATTTCGATATGAATCACTCTGATTCATATATGAATCAACCTGATTCATGTTGCAAAATCTAGAAATGGATTGATATTGGCTCTTTTTGCATCGAATGAAGTTCAAAACACAATTCTTATATGCCTGAATATGATGGTTTAAGGCTGAAGTAATAAGTTTTTTAGTGAGTTTTACTTCCCAACATATTTATTTTAAGGAATTTTAATTGCCCACCTTTTTATACGCTTAGTCGTCGCATAATTTTATACTTCTTACTAATGTAATTGCACTTTCTTCAAATCCTTTCGGTAATAAAAGCAATTATTATATAGCTATATGAAATTCCTATTCAAAAAATCCTGGAAGTTATCTTTATATTGGTCAGTGATGGGGATATAAACTTTGCCGAAAACAATGCGAGAGCGTTCTACTGTGGTCACGCAATCGAGATTTACGATAAAGGAACGGTGCACACGCATAAATTTTGTTTCGGGAAGCTTACTTTCAAGAGTTTTCATCGAAATAATTGATTGAATAGGGATTTCTTCGTTCTTGACAAAGATTTTTACATATTCTTTCTGCCCTTCGATATACATGATGTCGTTGAAATTAATTCGGCGTATCTTATAATCTGATTTAATGAATAAAAATTCATTGTTGGTATAGAGTTGTGCAACCGATTTGTTTTCGAGCTCGATTTGACGTTGTGCTTTTTGAGCAGCTAACAGAAACTCATTATAGCTAAAAGGCTTCAATAAATAATCTACCGCATCGAGTTTATATCCCTCAATTGCATATTTAGCGTGAGCAGTAGTGAAAATTATTTTAGGTCCGGTCTTTATCATGCGTGCAAATTCAGTTCCGCTAAGGTCGGGCATTTGAATGTCTAGAAAGATTAAATCGATATGTTCATTTTCGAGATATTCAATGGTGTTGGTCGGACTATCGAAACTCTCGACGAGTTCAAGAAAAGGAGTTTGCTTGATGTAACTTGTAACAAGTTGCAAAGCTAAGGGTTCATCGTCAATTGCAATTACTTTTAGCATTTTATTCTCGTGTTGAGTGAATGAATTTAATGAAAGGGGAGGCCCCGATTTATTTTATTTATAGGTTTTACCTTTTCCCTTATTAGTTATTCTATGAACTTAGGACTTTAGTTATGTGTGAAATTTTATACCATTTCAATATTAAGGTTAACCGAAAACAAATTGTCGGTTTTGCTGATATTTAAACTATGCTTGCCGGGAAATAATAAAGCAAGGCGTTTTTTAATGTTTTCGAGCCCAATTCCGGAGTCGTCAAGGCTAACATTTTCTTTCTGGAATATAGAATTGACGCAAATGAAATGTATGCTGTTTTGCTCAACTTTCAGCGAAATGTTAATGGTGGAAGCTTCCTTGTAGCTCACGCCATGTTTAAATGCATTCTCGATAAAAGGGATGAACAATAGAGGCGGAATGCTCATGTAGGCATAAGAATCGGGGAAATGAATGTTTACGATAACTTTATTACTCAAACGCAACTTCACTAAGTCGAAATAATTTTTCATAAACTCTATTTCCTGACCTAAAAGAGTGTTGCCTTTTTGGGTTTCGTAAAGCATATATCGCATCAACTTCGAAAGTTTAAGTATTGCAAAGGGAGCATCGTCTGATTTGGTGCTAACCAAAGCATAAATATTGTTTAAAGTATTAAAGAAGAAATGAGGATTCATTTGGCTTTTGAGGAAAACCAATTCTGAGTTTATCTTTTCGTTTTCAGTTTCCTTACGAAGTTTTTCGTTGTGCAATAATTTATCGGAAAACCTAAGTCCCAAGCTAAAGCCTGTTACTAAAAAGGATGTGAGAAAGAAATTATAGACGGGTAGATTTTTCTGAGACGGAAAATCAGGACGCTCGTGATGTGGATGATGAGCTTCTTCTGAAAAAGGATGATTCATGTTTTCCATTTCCGGTGGATGACTCAGCATTTCAGTAGCAAAGCCTAAAGCGAAAATAAGCACTACACTAATAGCAAAATATAATATTTTCTTATTGCCGAAAAACAGTTTAGGAATGAGGATTAAGTAATGTAAATAGAAAATAATGGCATAAGAAATAATCTGCAAATAAGTAATTATCAGCATATGCTGATCGAAATTACTGTTGTATTGTAAAATAAATGCCGGTATAATTAGTAAAAGTATCCAAATGATAACATGCAGAAATAGAACAATTCTTTTACTTATGATAGAGCTGAATTTCAATTTATTTTTTTTCTTGTTTACAGGGTAAAGTAAGAGAGTATTCAAGTCCTACAATATAAAGGTTTGAAGGATTTTTCACATCGTATTCTTGTTGAATGAGGTAGTACAAACCTACGGTATTGCGGGAGTCGATTTTATAATCTGTGCCAGCAAACATTCTAATGCGATGCCAGCCATAATCATTTTCAACGCTTCGAGGATTGGTAAATTGATAACGCAATTCGGTGCCAAGGTAAGGAGAAAACTTGTTCAGATTATATTTTAATTCGAACTTATGACGCCAATACCATTCGGGGATTTTTCCAAACTCAGTTGAATAATACTGTTGCACTTCCGACTGAAAACGACTACGGTAAGATAATGAAAAAGATTTTATTTTTTGTTTATAAGAGATGTCAAGCATCAAACGATGACGGAAACTCAACCAATCGTCGGGCATGTATTTTTCTATCATACGATAGGTTAGCGAAACTTTGAAGGCTTTAGTGAATTTGTAATTGAGCCCAAGATTAGTATAAAGAAGATTCAATTGGGTGAAGTTTTCTTTTAAACGAATTTCTTCGTCAACAGAAACCGAAAACTTTTTCGTGAATTCTTTTTCTATGCTGAGGGTTGTCCACAAACCTGCATCATTGGTAACTTGTGCTTTAATGCATAAGCTAGAAAGGAGCAAAATGAAAAGAAATAAGATTTTAATTTTATTATACATGAGCTTAATCAATGTCGTTTGGTGTGTATTCCATTTGAGAGCTACTATAACCATCTTTACTATGCTTTGGTAGATAGTAATACACGGTAATATTAGCCATGTCTCTTAAGAAATCAATCTTAACTATTGAAACTCTATGAATATCTAAACCGGTTCTGTTTTTTAAGTCTTCAATCAGCTTTTCTTTCTGATCGGGTTTAATTAATTCAATGTTTTCATAACGAATTTGTTTCGAATACTCACGTTTAATCAAAACATTACCATCTAATAAGAAAGTAGCAATAATTAGAATGCCACTAATGATGCCAAGTTCGTAATATTCGAGCTGAACTGCACTTATCAAACCCACCGCAATCACAATAAACAGATAGGTCATATCTTTCATTGAGATGCCCTCGGTTCGATATCTTAACATGGAGAAGACTGCAAACAAGCCAAAGGCAGCCCCCATCGATATTTTAATTTTATTCAGCAGAAACGTAAGCAGGAAAATGGCGATATTGAAAAGGAAGTAAGTGAAAATGATTTCCTGATTATGATAGTTTGGATAATAAATAAACATAATAATAATGAAAACAGTTGCCAGATTAATAAGCAAACTAACAATGAAAGTTTCACTAATTTCGAGTTGATCTTTCTCGGTTTCTTTGTTCTTTTTTTTATCTTTCTTTTTGTCTGTTGTTAGGGTTTCATCAGTAGGAACAATTTCAGTTTGGACTCCGGACAAAGACTCCTGAGCGAAAATAACTTTCACGGGAGCACTGAATAATAAAAACAGAACAAGAAGGATGTGAAATTTATAGGGTGTCATTACAAATTTTATTAAAGGTGAGTAGTTTAGGTTTGAAGTTATTAATACGTACGTTTTCATATAGGAAAAGAACGCCAAAACAATATTTACTAATGGAAGTGTTTGAAATGTGAAGTTTGTGCATGAGTTGTGAAAAAGCTGATTTGCTGTTTTTATCTTGTTTAAGTTCAGCAATAACAATTTCGGGAAAAGCTTTTTCGGAAGTGTTGTTTTTATAAAATAATTGAGTATCGATAGTCAAACGTTCAGGCTGGTGCTTATTAACTAACGTAATACGCGAATAATTAGCCCAAAGTTTAGGAGAAAGAGAAGTAGCAAGCATGTTAATTTTCGATTCGACAAAAGCAGAGCTTTTTTCACCCAAGTCGAGTTTAGGTTCTTTTCTTTTAATACGAACTTTCAGAGTTCGGTTTTTATTGTTCTTATGTTTGATTTCAAAAAAATGAATATTAGAAGTAACATATGTCCTCAGTCTGACCTTAAAACGATTCATTTTTCCTCTTTGGTGTTGATGATAAAAGTAAAAATCATCAGTGTCGTAATAAACGGTTTCGTAAGGGTTGATTTTTACTCCGTCAACATCTAATACATAGAAATCCTCAGTAAGTTGCTCTAAAATATCAGCTAAATGTCTATAATTGAAAAGATATTTAGTATCGGTGCGGTTCATTAATCGCACGCTATCCATCTCTTCTAAGGTGATAGGTTGAAATGTGTTAAGTATATTTTCAATTACATCCATTTTGTAAATATCAAAATTTCGTATAGTTGAATTTTTTAGTGGAAATAAGTTTTTTATTTCCATCATAAGTCCTTTTTTCGGTTTTAAAACCTTTGCTATTGTAAAAGATAAGACATTGCTTTACTGTTTTTCCATTTTCATCATATTCAATTTCTCCAACTCTGAGGCCATTCAAATCATAAGCATATGAAGTTTTCTTATAGGTTTTATCTTTATAGTTCCAAATGGTTTCTTCAAGTTTATCTTTCTTTGAGTTGTATTTGTTGATTTCTTTTCTTTTAACAGTGCCATCTTTTGCATAATCTAACTGTTCGGTCACACATCCGTTTTTATCGTATACCGTATAGGAATCTTTATAAGTCACCTCTTTTCCATCTTCCGATGTTGTAATCATTGAAGTTTCAGAGGCAATTTTATTGTTCTTAATGTCTTTTTTGCTCTGAGCCGAAGTGTTTAATGCAATAAACAATAAAAAAAGAAATAATATTGAATGTTTGACTTTCATAAAGAAGTTAATTATTGAAAGATGTTTAAATTGGGAACTTCAACGGTTTGATCATTTTCGGTGATTTTCACATCAGCAATTACAGGATAGAGTCCAGAGGGGATGGTTAAAGTAGAGTCTTTTGAATAGACATAAACCCTATAATCTCCTTTTCTAAGATATTTGAATTCGTAAATGCCATCATAATTTGTTCGTGTGCGATCACTAAATGAAGCATCGTTTCCATAAATGATGTACACATCAAGTTCCGGCATATAGCCTTCGCCCTGAAGCACGGTGAAGGTTTTATCATAATACTTTGCATAAACCTTACCTTTAATTGTTGAACTTCCGCCTTGTCCGGGTTCTTTTGAGCATGAGAACAATATAATACTCAGCACAATAATCGAAATAGTTTTGAAAATGTTTTTCTTCATAATGTTAATTTGTTTAATCATAATTTGGAATTTTAGAGTACGATTAATTTTTTGGTAAATGTAGTATCTTTAATTGAGATTTTTAAAATGTAAACTCCTTTTTGAAAATTGCTAATATCAATTTCTTTTGTTGTGAAAGAAAATTCTTCCACCCCAGATGAAAAATATTCTGTTTTCATAATTTGTCCGTTAGCACTATAGATTTCAAATGTAAAAGGATTAAATTGATTCCATACTTCAAGATATACCTTCCCGAATGCAGGGTTAGGGAAAATGGAAACAGATTTATCAGTAGTAATCATGCTGTTGCATTTGGAAAATGTAGGCTGCATATTTACAAATGGACCACTGCCATTCGGGAATCGCCCAGTCGTCATGCCGCTTACTTGAGTTAAGTAAGTGACATTATCAATTGGAGCTAAGTCTGCATTAGTAACAAAAAACTGCCCTCCATTTTCCGAAAGTTTGAAGTTAGCGTGAATGCCATTTTGTGAAGTTGTATTATCTGCCCAAACAATTAGATATGCTTTTGGGTTAAGAGTAGTGTCGGGAAATTGCCATTTTAAGAGGTTGTTTTTATCATTTGATAAATAAACGTCTTTAAGATTCATTTTTTCGTTAGTTGTGTTAATAAACTCAATCCAATTTTCGAAATTTCCATTAGGGTTTGAAGCAACAGTTTGAGGAGTTGCCATGAACTCATTAATAGCAAAATCACTTGGGCTAATTCCGGGTTGAATACTTAAAAACTCATAGGCTGCCCTTTCAGGAGAAAACCTACCTGCCGAATCATTCTCAGCATAAATGTAATATTGAATGGTTTTTCCTGACAAGATAATTTTTGCACCATATATATTATCGCCTGCAATCCCATCCTGATGGTTTCCATCGTCATACATCAGGGTAGAGGTGAAAAGACCATTAGTGTTAAAGCGGTAAGATAATATTTGTGATACAGATGACAGAATAGTTGCATTTATCCATAAATCATTATTTAATTTAGGATGAAGAGGTGTGTGTTGTATAGCCGTAATCATAGGGGCCCCACTAAAACCAGGGAAAGTGTCAAGATAACTAATACGTGCATCCATTAAGCTTTTAATTCCGGGATATTGATCCGCCGTAGTTCCAACGTCACTATTTAAATTGTTTTGGAAGTCTGCATAAGGATAAAATTTATTGGTATCATTTTTAACAGAAGAATCAATTAATGTTTGAATGATTTGGCCTCTTATATAGTACTCATTGTTGCGGAAATTTTCATCAATAATTGTTCGCATATGTGCAAGATACATTCTCTTGTAAGTAGGATTTTGCAAAAGATTTTTTATTAGAGGGCGAGGAGTAAAAGGGGTTGTGTTTAAGATCTGCAAAGGACTAAGCTGTTTCATTTTTGCAATTGTTAAATTCAGCATAGTGCCATCAGAGTGTCTGAAACTTCCAAACGACATATTGAAATCCCAGGGAATAGTGTTAAACTGTCCGTTATCATCCCTGTAAAGGTAATAGTTTTGCGAATAACCAATATAACTATCCAGATTTAGTAGAACATAATTAAAAGCATGCATCCATAAAGCTCTGTCTACATTCAGGATTTCTGGGATATGTGTGGTGTCAACATTTAAAGTGTAAATTAATTGCAATAAATCTTTCCAGCCATAAAGGTCTGACTCCAGCTTATAGTATGGCATATAACCACTCGAATCAGTTCCGTGAGTATATGCGAGATTTGCATTTTGACCAAATGGATATATTAGATTTTCAGGAGCTCCTTTAAAGAAGCTATTGCCGGATGAGCTAAAATGTTTTCCGATAAAAATTTTGTCAACCGATTCAACATTAGTGTATAATCCGAGCAAAGTGTCGTTAACATAGATATTCGCAAAATTAGCCTTTGATGCAGGCATATATTTTCTGGCAATTTCGTAAGATAAAACTTCGCGTATGAAAGAAGGATCGTGGATGACGTTGCTCAGTTTTAATTTAGTATAGCCCAAATAATTTCGGTTATTTTGGGTGTATTCCAATTCAACATTAAATGGGCTCTTTTTATCATCAACATTCCAGGAGCTATAGCCTTTGTATCTGACTCCTACATTTTTAAGTAAATTCCCATCAATGGAAATATTGCCAATTAAACGACCATCTTCTCCGTAATTTAGGAAGAGGCTATCTAAAGTAGCATCCCAATTAGTTTGAGTGAAATTAAGTCTTATCTCGCTGATATGTTGAATGTCGTAAAAACTATCTTGAGAAATAGCATTCACACTCATTAATATAGAGAAGATGACTGTTAAGAAATAATGTTGATTTTTCAAATTAAAAACTCTGATGAAATGTGGAGTGAAATGATATTATTGTTTTACAAATTTAACGGAGGATGTTTCAGTTTTCCCAATAATTTGTAGCAAATAGACTCCAGGTGATAAATTGCTCACATCTATTTTGTTCGAGTTTTCTGAAATAATGTGATGAGAAATTGTTTTGCCGGTAATATCAGAAATAGTAAATTGAGTTGTGTGATTTTTTAGTTGGATAAACAAATAATCAGAAACTGGATTTGGGTAAACACTTATTCTTTCCTGATTGTTAACGGAAATAGCCGAAGGACTTGTTAATTTTGATACTCCATTGCCGGTTGCAATCCAAATGTCATCATTCTTATCTACCGCAAGTCTAATAACTTGTTTGTCGGCTAAGCCGTCAGCTGTTGTGTATGAAATCCAATTGGTTCCGTTAAAACGGGAGATTCCTCCGTCGAGATTATAATCGGCAAATAAACCTATCCATAAATTACCCTTAGAATCAAACTTAAGATCTCTAACGTAATCGTTATACATGCCATCGATAGTTCGGTAATTAGCAACCCAATTGCCTGCAGCATTAATCTTGGTAATTCCCATCCAGGTGCCAATCCATTTGTTTTCGAATTTATCAACTGCAATTGCAAATGTGTTGTTGTCCAATAAACTGTCTACGGTTATTGTTGAAATTGTGGTGAATGTAGCGTTATTATATTTTGAAATGCCTCCCATTTGAGTTGCAAACCATTTGTTATTCAATGTGTCAGACGTAATATAAGTAATTACATTGGTTGGTAAACCATCGGAAACAGTATAATTAGTGAATGTGCTTCCGTTGTATTTTGAAACTCCTACATCAGTGCCAATCCAAAGGTTATTATTCATATCCACATTAATGTATTTTACTCCATTGTCAATTAAGCCATTAGCTATGGTGTATGTGGTGAATGTAGTCCCGTTGAATTTACTAATCCCCATATTAGTGCCAACCCAAATATTATTGTTTTTATCAACCGCAATGCAGTTGGTGTAATTATCTACAAGTCCTTGGGTTGTGGTTAAAGATAACCAGGAAGTTCCATCAAATTTGGCGATTCCGGCTGCAGTTCCTACCCACACATTGTTATTAGTATCAACTGCTATTCCGCCAACACAGAAATTATCGGGTAGGCCGTTTGTGGTTGAATAATTTGTGAAAGTTTGTGCCATTGAGTTAAAGGTCGCAGCCATCAGTATAATACTTATAATCGTGGCGTAAAGTGTTTTTGCTTTCATTGTTTATTTGATTAAGATTATTTTATTATTAATAACATTTTGATATTCAGGTTTTATACTCAATATGTAAATTCCATTGTTATATTCGGAAATATCTATCGATTTAACATTTTCGTCTTTCAATATAAGTTTTCCGTATGAATCGAGTATGCTTATTTCGTAATTTTTATTTTCAGCAACAATCCATTCTAGGTTTATGATCCCTTTGGTGGGATTTGGATATATTTTAAAGTTTTTACTTTCATCCTGATCATTTAAACCGGTAGCAATGTTGACACTTACTGAAGCAGTAGTCGAACATCCAATGGTGGTATCGGTAATTGTTACCGAATAAATGGTATTTGCAGAAGGGGTGAAAGTTGGGTTGGATGAAGTAGAAGTAAATCCTGCAGGAACAGATGTCCATGAGTATGTATAAGCAGGGTTGGTTTCAGTGACTGAAGCAGCTGATGAGTTTAAGGTTACGGGT
Source organism: uncultured bacterium (assembly GCA_903922465.1). GTDB lineage: Bacteria > Bacteroidota > Bacteroidia > Bacteroidales > CAIXTV01 > CAIXTV01. The sequence goes on along the minus strand of CAIXTV010000182.1, from coordinate 26,353 downwards.
GTTCCTGCTGTAATTAGATTTGAAGAGGCTGTTGCTGTTGCAATAGGGCCTCTTACAGAACATAAATCATAACGAAGTGCATTAGCAGGTGAACCAGTAACGGTTTTCGACCAAAGTATGGTTCCAATCGAATCTATTTCATATAAATAACCTGCAGTAGATATACAAATTAGTATATTGCCATTTGGAAGTTCTTGTGAAGCTCCGTTGGAGTTTGAAGTATAGGTACTTGAATGTCTGTAGGCATAAGTAGATGGAAGCATTGCTGCCCCAGCTGTGTAAGTATATTCATAACCACTATAAGGTGGGCTGATTATATCAATACATGATTTTCCCCCTGTTGCCCCACCATTATTAAATCCACATAAATAATTAGGGTATTTTATATTATCGTTTGAAATCCAATGGGCATCATGCACAACATTAAACACTTTTGTTCCGGTTACACCATAGGCAACAGGATTTCCCCAGCGATAAAGAAAGTCGCCTCCTTTTCCAGAGTTCCCACCCGAATGTGAAGCTGCCTCTGCAGTAGTTGTGCTGTGATCAATAACATATATTTCGTTCATTGTGCGCGAACTGAAAGTAATTTGGTCGAGGGTTGGATTGTAATCAATTCCGTTCATGTGAATCCAGTCTTTCGAAGTATTATAATTAATATTCATTAATTGTGGATTTTGAGAAACTGAACTTACATAATTTGGAAGGGCTGAATTTACAGTTTGGCACAAATGGTCCCATAGATGCCATTCCCAAACTATAGTTCCGGTTGTGGCGCCTGTTGGTTGCACTTCGATAAGTTTCTCTGACCAAATAGTGATATTTTGAGAGCATCCAGCAGCGGTGGCTTCTGTGCCTGATTTTACTTCATAACATGTCATTAGAACGTTACCGTTAGGCATTGGGCATACATCGTGATGTAAACAATAGGTAGTGGATGAATAAACAAAATCCCACACTACTGTGCCATTCCAGGTAACTTTCTGAACTTCTCCTGTCATGCCTCCACCAGTAAGAGTTGTCCCAGTGAGGGCTATGGGTCTAATGAGGGTGTCACCACGGGTTAAATAAACAGAGAAGCCGTTTTTTTGAGTAGAACTATGGGTCCATGTTTTAAAGGTGGTCCCGTTTGTATCTATCAGATAGGTTTGAGTGGTGTTGATGGGAGCATATAAAGTGTATAAGCCCCATTGTTGTGCTTCAACCGAAATGGCCCAAAATATGCAGATAAGTATGAAAGTGAGTTTTTTCATAGTGGTTTTGGTTTACTTAAATAAAAAGACTTTTTTGTTATAATTAGTTTCGTTGTTAAAGCTTATTGATATAAAATAAAGCCCAGCTTCAAAATTTGACATGTTTATTGAATTAGTATTACTTGCTTTGTAAATACATTTTCCTATAGAATTATACAGGCATACTTCAATGGGTTTATTGTTGTCAGTGATGCCTTCTATATGCAACATGTCATTAACAGGATTCGGGTAAATTAAAATGTTGCTTTGTTTGTCGACATCATTAATGTTGTCAGGATTAAAAGTGTATATTGACGACATTGAAGTGCAACTGTATGCATTAGTAACTTTCACCTGGTAGTTTCCTGCGTTAAGAGCTGTGTGATTTTGGCTGATGGCACCCGAAATAATAGTGCTGTTGTAATACCATTGATTCCCGGTAGTTGAGCTTGACGAAAGTATGTTCCCGTTTTGACTAATGATGGGTAGAGAAGGAATAGGATTTACGGTTACGCTGACTGAAGAACTTGCTGAATCGGTGCCGCTGTATACGGTTACATAATAGGTTGTTGTTGAACTAGGATTGATAGTTGGATTTTGGTCTGGAGATGCGAATCCACTTGGTAAAGATGACCATTGATAGGTATAATTATTTCCACCTGATGGATTAGAATTCAGTTGTACCTGATCGCCATCACAAATAGTTTGTGGGTTTGCGGTTGAACTTGTCGAGAGAATGCTGCTGCCATTAACGTTTACCACTACATTGGCTGAACTTGAGCAAGATAATGCTGTGTTGGTTATGGTTACTGTGTAGGTAGCTGAAGTTGTTGGGCTAATTACGGGGTTTTGCAAATTTGAAGTGAATCCGGCTGGCAATGATGACCATGCATATGTGTAAGTAGGGCTAGTTTCTGTTTGGGAAATGGCAGTTGCTTTTAAAGTGTCACTTGTGCCTGAAAGAATTTGAGTTGCAGTAGCTGTTGCACTGGATAAAGGCCCTCTAACATAACATTTCGAATATCGATAGGCATGAGATGAGTTGGCTGATGCTTTAGTCCAGAGTTGTGTCCCCGTGGCATTTACTTCATAAATAGCGCCAAATGCATTGTTTACCAACATGTTTCCGTTAGGGAGTTGTTGTGAGTTACCTTCGTTAGTTGCAGTGAAGAGGGAGTTAAATCTATAGGCATATGCTGCAGGAGTGTATGCTTGTCCCACAGTGAGTGTGTAGTTGTACCCATTATAAGGCGGATTCCAAATATCAATTGCGGTTTTCCCACCTGTTCCGCCCTGATTGTTATATCCTGCTAAATAGTTCGGATAGTTAGGGTTGTCGCTTGGAACCCAATGTGCGTCATGAACTGTGACAAAGTTAGCTGTGGTTCCTGTTACTCCATAAGAAGCAGGATTTCCCCAGCGATATAAAAAATCACCACCTTTACCTGAATTACCTCCGGTGTGCCCTGCAGCTTGAGCTGTAGTAGTGCTATGGTCAATTATAAAAACAGAATTCATGAAATGCATGCTCACTACTATCTGGTCAAGAGTTGGGTTGTAATCAACTCCGTTCATATGATACCTGTCTGGTAGTGAACCGCTACCATTATAGTTGATGTTTAATAATTGTGGGTTATTGACAATAGAAGTTACATAATTATTTTTTGTGGCATCGTAATTCTGACACATATGATCCCAAAGTTTCCATTCCCATACAATAGTTCCTGTTGTTGGTCCGGTGGGATGCACTTCGATAAGTTTTTCAGAGTAAAATGTTGAACTTGAAGATGAACCGGCTAAAGTTGCTTCGGTTCCTGTTCGCACATCGTATGAAATCATCAGAACATTTCCGTTGGGCATGGGGCAAATGTCGTGATGAATGCAATAGGTTGAAGAAGAATACACAAAATCCCAAACAACGGTTCCGTTCCAAGTAACTTTTTGAACTCCACCTGTTATCCCACCCCCCGACAATACATTTCCCGAGTTGGAAAACGACCTTACTAAAGTGTCGCCTGGAACTAAATATGCAGAATAACCCGATTTTTTTGTCGAGAGAAAAGTCCATGTCTTATAAACAACAGGTGTGTCGGCTGTGTCGATTAAAAATGCTTGAGTCCCGTTTTTTGTAGCATACAGAGTATATAAACCCCATTGCTGAGCTGTAGAATGGAATGAGCAAAATAAAGTCATTAAAACTATGAATTGAAATTTCATTAAACTGCTTTTTTTCATATTGATTCGATTTTAAAATTTGAGGCAAATATAAAACTTAATGTAAATTTAATGCAATTAATATATATAGAAAATCAGATTTTATATATGAAAGCCTAAATTTTGAGCACGAACACTTTTTCTGAATCCTTTGAGTAGATTCGATTCATCATTATTGTCGTAAATAAAATGATATGTAAAGCCTCTTCCTAAAAGACAATTTTAATATTATTTGTGCGAATTCAATTTGTCATATTTAGAATAAACATAATCCCCATCACCCTAATTTACATTATCGGTGACAATTTTGATGTCCGACATTTAATTTGAAAATATCTGAATTTATTTTCTCGAAAATCTACTTATTTTCCCGGAAATTCTGGCTTTTTATTCAGAAATTCTATCTTTTTTTTTGGAAAATCTAAAATGTTTATCGGAAGTCTTCTTGTTATTACTAGAAATCTATTTAGCTTTTCGAGAAATCAAATTATATTTTTAAGTAATTCTCTTTGGATTTCCAGAAAAACAAGTGGGAATTTCCATAGACTATTTATAATACCATAATTATTATTTATAATTCCATTAGGGTAATTCATTTTATCCTTATTCCTATTGATTTTTCCTGAAAAATAATTGACTTTTTGTGAAAAGCACTTGCATTTGGTAAAAAATGATCTGTTTTTCTGAAAAATCAATCATCATTTCCCTAATTGCTATTTATATTACCCTAATTATAATTTATATTACTCCTAGAAATATTTCTAATTCTGGAAGAAATTTATCGAGTTAGGTCAAATTTGGTTTTAAAAGAAATATTTTCCGAATTCATTACATCTATTATAATATTAGTAATTTTGAAGAAAACTTCATGAAAACAAAAAATAGCTTGATATTGATGGTTTTATTTATGCTTACTGTTCAGTTATTTGCACAGAAAGATACCATTTATTCCATTTCCGATGAAATGCCCTCTTTCAAGGGAGGCATTAAAGAAAGGACAAGGTTTATAAACGAAAACTTGATTTATCCTGTTAAAGCGCGAAGAAGTAAAGTGCAAGGAACCGTATACTCTACATTTGTAGTGAATACTGATGGCTCACTTTCAGATATAAAAACTATAAGTGGCATCGGAAGTGGTTGCGACGATGCAGTAGTTCGGGTGATTAAACTTATGCCTCCCTGGAATCCTGGGAAAATAGCAGGTAAGGCAGTTAGAGTGGAGTACACTCTGCCTGTTAAATTCGCCTTAGATGTTCCTAAAGAGATAGTTAAAGATACTACAATTGATACAAATAAATCGCTGAAATTTACTATTGTTGAAGATATGCCTCAATATATTGGAGGCGATAAAGCCAGAATAGAATTTCTAAAAGAAAATATTAAATATCCCTTAGAAGCCCTAAATAAAAAAATTCAGGGTTCGGTATATGTTACCTTTGTAATTAATGAGGATGGTTCGCTTTCTAATATAAAGATATTAAAAGGAATAGGGGGTGGTTGCGATGAAGAAGTGCTTAGGGTAGTGAAACTTATGCCTAATTGGAAACCAGGTAAACAAAAAGGGAAGCCTGTTATGGTTCAGTTTAACATGCCTGTGAAATTCACTCTTTAAAAAATCAAAGGAAGGGGTTTTTAGGAGATAAAAAACACCATTACACCCCCAACTGCTATAATTGCCCCAATAAGTTCGCGCCAAGTAATTTTTTCTTTAAAGAACCAAACCGAAAACGGAATAATCAAAATGGGATTGATGGAAACTATGGTTTGCACTATTCCTGGATTTGTATAGCTTACGGCAATTAGAGAAAAGGAAATTCCCAGGAAGGGGCCAAAAAAAGAACCCACTGTCAAGGATACTAAGGCTCTTTTGTTTTTTAGCGATTGCATTACAGGTGTCCAACGTCTAAGCACAGTAATTAAAATAACAAAGCCTACAATTCCAGCTGCAACTCTAATCTGTGTTGCCGAAAAGGCATTATGTGCTTGTAAAACGCCCAACTTACTCATCACCAAACCCGATGCCTGGCCGATTGCTCCTAGCACTGCATAGAAAATGCCTTTTGATGAATGACGTAAGGCAAATCGCATGTTTTGTCCTTCGGCCTTATGCCCTTTAAGTATCACTATCATGATTCCAGTTATGGTCAAAATCATTCCGAATAAATCCCAATAAGTGAGCAATTCACCCATGGCTATCCAACTGATAAAAGCAGCTAAGGGAGGAGATAATGACATTATAAGCAGTGCAACCCTCGGACCTGTTATAACAAATGCTTTAAAAAGAAATAAATCGCCAAGGAATATCCCCACAAAACCCGAAAGGGCAAGCCACATAAATGCATCGGAAGGGATGTCTTTAGGGATAGGGACTCCATAATATATCCACACGAAAGCGGTAAGTAAAAGCATTCCAACAATTAGGCGCCAGAAATTAACAGCTAAGGAACCTATTCTGTTCCCGGCATCCGTAAATGCCAAAGCGGTGAATGTCCAGAATACTGCAGTGAGTAAAGCGGCGAATTCGCCTAAATGGGTTGTTATCATAATCAGGTGGCAAAACTAAACAAAAAAGCCGACCCTTTCGAGTCGGCTCAACACTTATTCACTTAACTTATTTTGAAATGATAAGTTTACGAAAAACATTATTTTTAAGAGTGTTCTCAACACTAACCGTGTAAACTCCAATTGGAAGTTGCTGAGTGTTTAAGGAAATTCTTTTTGTGCCATTAATTGCATATTCAGTTGAAGAAACCATAACGCCACTTGCATTATAGATGTTAACCTTCACTTTGTCTTTTCCATTAATATCAATATAAGAGTTCCCTGATGAAGGATTTGGGAATACTTCGCTAATGATATTTATTTGGTCTAATTTTTCAATCTGGTTAATTATAGCATTGTTAGTATTCACAGTAACGGTAACGCTGCTTCCTGAAGTTTGTGAAGAATTGAGGGTAATTGAATAAGGAGTACAACTTATACCTGCAATTTCAGCTAAAATCTGATAAGTTCCATAAGCTAAGTTAGTAAAACTAAAAGTTCCGTCCACTGCAGAAATAGTATGTTTAACTGCAATTCCGCCTGCATTTAGTAAAACAATTTCTACATCGGCTAAAGCATCGCCAGGACCTTTCGAACCTCCTTGAATAACATTTCCGGTAATAGTTCCATTTCCACTGGTATTGCTGCCTAATATCATATTGATATGTGCCGTAACACTTGCTCCGTTAACATTAATCATATCAGCTGTGCTCCAATCTACTGAACTTAAATGATAAGTAGGAAGAGTGGTTAAGTAATATTGTGAATTGGGAGTTAAAGAAGCTTTAGCAAGATAATAACCATCAACAACTGTATTGAAAGCATAAAAAGCATTGCCAAGACTATCGTGATGAATGGTGGTGGTTTGAATAGTTACAAAAGGAGTTGCAGCAGGATTTATTGAATACAAAGTAACATAACCAACATCAGCAGGAAGACTGGTGCCAATAGTAACCATCCCATGAACCTCATAAGAAGGAGGAGGAGTTCCAGTTGTAAATGTTGAACAATACGAATCCTGACAATTTGTATTGAATAATGTCAAACAAACGGTATGTGTTGTCGAAGTAGCACTAAATAAATGGGTTGGATTCTGGACTGTAGAAGAAGTGCCGTCTCCAAAGTTCCATAAGTATTGATTGTTAACACTTGCACTTCCTGTATATGTAAAATGTACTTCGTTTCCTGTAATAACATAAGTATAACTTGCATGACAAGCAGAAGTGTTATTCGAGTCGATTACAATAGTATCGCAAACAGTACCTGAGCAATTTGAATTAGCATCATTATAATACATACAAACTACATAAGAACCCACTGTTGGAAAAGTATAAGTAGGACTGTACTGTGTTACTGTAGTTCCATTAGCAAAAGTCCATATAACTGTAGCTGCACTAGATGGGCTTGAAACTGTAGGATGGAATTGATAAGTGTATCCGGTTGCACTTGATGAGTCAATTAGCCATGAAAAACTGATATTACATGGAGGAGTTCCAATAGTTATGTGATGGCAATAAGTGCTAGTGCAATTATTTTCAGTTATGGTTACACAAACTTCATAAACATTATAGCCAGTGCTATATGCATGAACTGGATTTTGTAATGTAGAACTTGTTCCATCTCCAAAATTCCAGACATATTGTGTATTAGCCGAGTTACTTCCAGTATATGTAAAATGAATTTCATTAGCTAAAAGCCCTGAAGAGGCAAATGTGAAACTGGGTTGACAATTTAAAGATGTGCCAACAGTAACTGTATCACAAATCGTTGCTGTGCAACCTAAAACAGAATCAGCAATGGTAAGGCAAACAGTATAGTAACCAGCAGCATTGTATGTATGAATAGGATCGAAATGAGTTGAAGAACTTCCATCTCCAAATGACCATAGTGCTGAGCAATTTACAGAACTTGAGTTTAAAACAGGAGTGAAATGAATGCTGTTTGTAATCATTGAGTCTTGTTGATATGTAAATTGAATATTACAAGGATTGGGTGGATTGTAACAAATTAAAAAGTCTGCCACAAGTGGAGTATTCGAATATACGAGATTCATTGTGTGAGGATAGTTCTGACAATCATAAGTCGTCACATGCAAAAGCATTTGGGGCGAAATGAAATTAATTGGGAAACTATAATGTCCATTGACATCAGTTTGCGTAGTACTTGTATACAAAACTCCGCTTGTGCTATCAGAAGTAATGTATACCGTGTGATTTGGAACAGCTGCGTTGGTGGAAATTTGTAAAACGTTTCCGCTAATGCCTAAAAACTGCGCGTTTGAAGTAAAAATAATACTTATTGCACAGATCAAAGTAAGGAAAATCTTTTTCATAATAAATGAGTTGGTTTGTATTTATTTAAGTAGACACCAAAAATAGTAAAAAGGTTGCTTGCAAAATAAAAAAAAATAAAAATAATCTGTTTTCGCTCATTTTATTATATTTGTACCCGAAATTCTAATTATTCATTTAAAAAAATTAATTATGACAGCATTTACAATCATCGCTTATGTTATAGGCTTAATCGTAACGCTTAGCCTATTATTTGGTCTAATCTCAATTGTTGACGGCTTTGTCAATAAATTACCCGCTAAGATTAAGATGGGTACTATCCTTTTGACTGTCGCCGTTGTTCTTTTTACAATTGGTGGTGTTCAGGTTTGCAAAAAATGTTACAAACAACGCAAATATGAATTGTACAATCAATGGTACAATAACAACTTACAGTATAAAGAGTTCCAAATGGAAAAATGCGAAATGATGTGCAAGGATGGTGTTAAAGACAGCACTTGTTGCCCAAAAGGGGATAGCACGATGGTGAAAAATTGCGATCCTTCAAAAGCTTGCAAGCCTGGTATGTGCGAACATCACAAGAAATAATTATTCTTATCAAAGCTATTTTACATTACGCCGGATTTATTCCGGCGTTTTGTTTTGGCTAAGTTTTTATCATTTCAATCAATTCCTCAACTTTGGTGGTGGCAGGGAAGCAAGTGTTTTTTTTACACAAATATATGCCTTCAGCTTCAGGTGGTTGATTCTTATTCGAAGATATTTCTCCCATTATTATCATATCGGGAAAATAATAGCAGTCTAATTCTTCTCTAACAGTTTTAGGATTCGCTACTTTAATTTTAATTTCCTTGCTGCCTTCCGAAAAACGAAAAAGCTGGCAATACCAATTAGCAAATGCCTGTGGAAATTGTTCCGCTTTATCTATCACTTCCAAAAGCATATTTTTTGACGTAGACTGATAATAGTTTGTGTTTTCAAAATAAACGCCAAGTTTAAAGAGCGTATTTGCCATCACCGAATTCGAAGAGGGCATCACATTATCATATATTTCCATTGGCTGAGCAAATAACTTTTCAGTTTCACTATCGGTATAGGAAAACATCGATAGCTTCTCGTTTTTGAAGTGCAGTAAAACATATTCGCTTAATTTCTTTGCAAAAAATAAATATTTTTCATCTAAGCTTGCTTCATACAAACATATAAAGGCATCAGCAGTGAAAGCATAATCATCCAAAAATCCTGAAATTTGTTTCGAGCCCGGTTTTCGGTAAACATGTTGTAAAACATTTTCATCATAAAGATGGGTCTTGATAAAATCAGCGTTTTTCAGGGCCATTTCCAGAAAATCTTCATCATTAAATACTCGATATGCATCTATAAGCGCTTTAAGCATCAATGCATTCCATGAAGTTATGATTTTTTGATCGGTGATAGGAGGGATGCGTTTTTTTCTTTTTTCAGATAACAATCGTTTAGATTCTTTCAGATATTCTTCAAAGACATTCAGCTCAATATGATTTTTTTCAGCAAAGCTTTTTTCATCTTCTTTTCTAAATAAAATATTATTCCCTTCCCAATTTCCTTCAGGAATCACATGATAGAAAGAAGCCATCATTTGCCCCGATTCGCCAAATGAATTTTTAAATTCATCATATTCCCAAACATAATATTTCCCTTCTTCGCCTTCGCTGTCGGCATCAATTGAAGCATAAAATCCCCCTTCTGTTGATGTAAGTTCGTTTTTTACAAAGCCAATAGTTTCATACACCACCTTTTTAAACAATGGATCTTTATATTTCTGATAGGCGTGAGCGTAAACTGAAATAAGTTGGGCATTATCGTACAACATCTTTTCAAAATGGGGAACTTTCCAAAATTCATCGGTCGAATAGCGTGAAAATCCTCCTTCAATTTGATCGTAAATCCCGCCCATCGCCATTTTATCGAGAGTGAGTTTTATAAAATCATCTGTTTCCTGACTTTTAAAATGGTAGGCATATTGAAGCAGCATGTTTAAAACCACTGGCATAGGAAATTTGGGCGCATGTTTTAGTCCTCCTTCAACAAAATCGAGCTGAGGTTTTATTTTCCCCCAAACATTTTTGCTAATTTCATGCGAAAATTCCGATTGGGAGGCATGAAAATTATTCAGATGTTGTTCGACTCCCTTCTTGATTTCATCGGCATTCCGTATTAAAGCATGCGGTTGCGACTTATATAATTCCTGAATTTTCATCAAAACATCCTTCCAATTTTCTTTAGCAAAATAGGTGCCTCCATAGAAAGGCATTTTGTTGGGAAGCAAAAAACAATTCAGCGGCCAACCTCCTTGTCCGTTTATTAATTGAATTGCATCCATATAAATATGGTCAATTTCGGGATGTTCTTCTCTATCTACTTTAATACAAACGTAATTTTGATTCATTATTTGGGCAACTTCCGCATCGGAAAACGATTCGTGTTCCATAACGTGGCACCAATGACAGGCGGCATAACCTATACTTAATATGATGAGTTTTTGTTCTTTTCCTGCCTGAATAAAAGCTTCTTCCGACCAGGCCTGCCAATTTACAGGATTGTTCGCATGTTGAAGCAAATAGGGGCTCGTTTCGAGATGTAAAAGATTTGCGGCCATATAATATTGTTTATGGATGATAAACAGTCGAAAACTGGCTTTGTTTGAAAATTAAGATTGAAGTGGAGAGAAAAAGCTGAAATAATATAATTGAGGATGAAGGCATGCTTCCTTTGGCAAATATTTATTTTTTAGATTGGATAATTAAACATCTGCCCATAATTAAGTCCAAGAGACCAACTTGATTGTTTTTCTTCTACCAAATTAAACTTTATTATTATTTGAAACCCCTTTTGACAAATTGGGCTTCCTTTTGACAAATCGGGCTTCCTTTTGACAAATCGGGCTTCCTTTTGACAAATCGGGCTTCCTTTTGACAAATCGAGCTTCCTTTTGACAAATCGAGCTTCCTTTTGACAAATCGAGCTTCCTTTTGACAAATCGAGCTTCCTTTTGACAAATCGGGCTTCCTTTTGACAAATCGAGCTTCCTTTTGACAAATTGGGCTTCCTTTTGACAAATCGAGCTTCCTTTTGACAAATCGAGCTTCCTTTTGACAAATCGGGCTTCCTTTTGACAAATCGAATTATCAAAGTACATTTAAATCTTCCATTATTTTTTTCAGTCAGCATAAGATAAGCTAATGCAATTCGTGAGAGAACAATGTCGTTGCCCGAAAGCAAATCAAAGAATGTGTTATTTTTTTCTTTTTAAAAATCATACTAAAAGCCTGTCACCCGAATTCGGAAAATAGTTTTTAAAAATGGTGGAACATAAAAAGTTTAGGATTAATTTTACGCATTAATTTTTTGATGTTAAGCCGTAAAATATAAACTAAAGTGATGGAAGACTATAAAGATATTTTGTCCGATTCGGGCCGCATTACGGCCGAAATTGCCGGGAGTCTTATAAGGGAAAGTAAAACGCTTTTCAGCGAAATGATAGATTTGAGCTTCACTAAGCCTTATCCTTATAATATGCGGGCTTCGCGAGTCATCCAAATTTATTGCGAAACAGAAACGGATGCAATTTTCCCTTTTCTTGAAGACATTATTCCCCAAATTATCCAAACAAAAACAAGCGGAGTCAGACGCAATTATCTGAAAATAATTTTTGATACTGTTCCTCTCGAAAAACTTCCTCACCAGGCTTTATTGCTAAATTATTGTTTCGATTGGCTCGCTTCCAACAAAGAACCCATTGCATTGCGCTATTATTCGCTCAATATTCTCTTGCTTTTCGCCGAAAAAGAACCTTTATTGATAAACGAAATCGAGCTCATTATGGAAAGTCTCGAACTCGATAGTTTGAAAGGACTTAAATCGAGATGGAAGCATGTGAAAATGAAAAAATATAGTCCCAAGTAAGGACAATACTCGAAAATTGAAATTCTTTAAAAAGAATTTAATCCATTGATTTGATGAATCCCCTGCCGAATATTAATTCCAGTCAATGATATTCTGAAAAGAACTCAGCCGAAAAATTTCTTCTAAACAAAATTGATTTTTTTAATTTGAAGAAAGAGGCAAGATATTTTGTTTGTAAATCGAAAAAAGATTAATTTTGTAGTGAAATTTAATATTAACGCACCCAAAAGAGCTTGGAAGGTCGTTGCGCTCAGGAATGACGAAGCAATCTTTTTTACGAACGATTATTGAAATTGCTTCGCCATCCTCGCAATGATGCCTACGTTTCTTTGTAAGTGCATAAAAAATTTGAATATGAAAACACTTAAACTTTCAGTTTTAGCATTTGTGTTGATGTTTATTCAAACAAATGCTGCCTTTCCTCAAGCACACATCGATAGCCTGAGAATCATTCCTTCCACTCCACTTAACACCGACACGGTGAAAATTGTGGCATATACTTATCAACCCTCGGCACCTTGTCGATTAGAAAAACATTTCATTACCATTAACCCCCCTCAAATTTACGTCCAAACCCATTATCCTCCGGGTATGTTAACCGTCACTTGCTCTTCAGTTGATACAATCATTGCAGGAGTCCTCACTGAAGGTTGTTATCAGCTATTGTTTTATATGTCTGATACGGCTTTGCCAATAACCTATGATATGGATTCGCTTTCTTTTTGCGTGGGAACTACAAGTGCAATAAAGTCAAACACCCGCGAGGAAACAAAAATCAGCATTTTCCCAAATCCATGTTCAGGCATTGCATTTATAACTATTGACGATGCTGAATTTTCGGCCCTATACGACATAAGTATTTGTGATCTCTTCGGACGAGAAATAAAAAAAATCAGTCAGCACGATTTGAAACAGCTAAAAATATCCTTCGAAAATATTTCTCCGGGTATATATTTCCTCAAACTTATTCGAAACGGAAGTTTCATAGGATGCGAGAAAATGATATTAGAATGATTTAATTTTAAAATTATTTTTGGCTCTAGAAATATATTTTCTATGGCCGCACTCCTTCAAAATAAAGGGAAACCTAGCTTTTAGAACTATCTTTATAGACTAAGAGAAAAACTTTTTTTAAAAATATTTTTAACGACGACACAGTTTGGCGTTGGTGGGGTTTACTTTTGCTTCAAATATTAAATGAAACTTCATGAATACATTACAAAATTACACAGCTATTGATTTCGAAACAGCTCATCCAAAGCATCATAGTATCTGTCAAATAGGTTTAGTGAGGGTTGAAAACGGAATCATCACCCGACAAATAAATGGTTTGGTTAAACCTCCCAATAATTTTTATTGGCCAAAATTCACCGAAATTCATGGCATCAATGCTTTTAAAACTTTAACAGCACCTACTTTCGAACAAGCATGGAAATATATCGAGCCTTATATTACCGATCAGAATGTAGTAGCCCATAATGGTTTTGGTTTCGATTTTCATTGTTTAGATAAAACACTTGAGTATTACGATATCAAAATCCCTCAATACAACAGATATTGCACCTATAAGATTTACAAAAGCAATCTTCCCTCTTTATGCAAGGAATATGATATTCCTTTAAATCATCACGATGCATTGAGTGATGCACTGGCATGTGCAAAATTATTTATGATGCATCAAAAAGCAACGGCATAGTTTTGTACTTTTGATTCACTTAAAAAAGAAATGAAAAAGCCACAGATTCACAGATTAATTAATTTTGTAATTCACAAATCAGTGAATCTGTGGCATATTATTCAAAATTAAAATCTTTAGAGTAAATACAATAATAAAACAATCTTATGTCCAAAAAAGGCTACATATCCCGCTACCTAATCATCATTAAAAAGCTTAAAGTTAAGCCCTATTCTTCTTTTGATGAACTCCAAAACAGTTTCGATTATCAGTTAGATTATCTAAAAGACAAAGAAGATAATTTAAGCGTTGGCTTTTCGAAACGTACATTTCAAAGAGATATCAGTGAAATAAGGAATCTCTTTGGCATCGACATTGAATATAGTGCCAACAACAAAGGGTATTTTATCAGTAATAATGAAATGGAAAATATGAATTTTCAGCGCATGATGGAAGCTTTCGATTTGTTTAATATGCTCAACAGCACTAAGGATTCAACACCTTTTATTCATTTCGAAAAACGCAAGCCACAAGGAACTGAGAATTTTAATGGTTTGCTACATGCCATTCAAAATAAGTTTCAAATACGCTTTACCTATCAAAAGTTTGATGATGATGAAATAAGCCATCGCATTGCAGAACCTTATGCCTTAAAGGAATTTAAAAACCGATGGTATGTAATGGCAAAAGATTTAAAAGACCAGGGAATTAAAAGTTTCTCCCTCGATCGTCTTACGAAAATGGAAATAACAAAGAAAACATTTCTAGCCCCTTTCGATTTCGATATTGAAGAAAGTTTTCGTTATTGTTTTGGAATCATCAGCCCCAATGCCGATAAGCCCGAAAATATTCTGCTTTCATTCGATGTCAATCAAGGAAAATATATTAAAACGCTACCTCTCCACGAAACCCAACAAATCATTCTCGACAATGAAAACGAATTGCAAATACAACTCAAACTCTTTATCACTTACGATTTTCTAATGGAGTTGCTATCTCATGGCGATAGGGTGAAAGTCTTGAAGCCAAAAGTTTTAGTGGATAAGATTAGGGAGATGCATTTGGGAGCTGCTCAAAAATATTTGTAATGATAAATATTTTACTTTTTGTAATAACCAACTAATGAAAATTAATATGAAAAAAATAGAATATGAAGAAAAAATAAACCATCTGTTTGATGAGTGGAAGAAAGCTAGACCAGAATATGAATTAGGTGAAAACTGCTTTACTCATGATGGAATTGCAAATTTTGATAATTATAACAAATCCAAACCGAAGATTTTATTTTTATTGAAAGAAAATTGGGATCGGGATTATGATCTTAGAAGTGGTATTGATGTAGGAAGGGGTAAGGATTTTAATTTGAATATTGCTCGCTGGAGACAAATAATAAGAGATTTATATATTGATCGAAATTAAGAAATTTCATTTGAAGATATTAATGGAATTTTACCTGATAAAATAGATGATATTGCAATTGTGGATGTTAAAAAAGCAAATGAAGGTAAATCAAAAAGTGATAATGGAGATATTGTTAATTATGCTAAAAGGGACAAGACATTTTTAAAAGAACAAATTGACTTAATCTCTCCTAATGTAATAATTTGTGGAGGAACATTTCATGCTTTTAGAAATGCTGTGTATGATAATATTGAAGATAAAAATCAATTACATTATGCTTGGAACACTACTTCGGAGAGTTCAGCCTGGACTCATAATAACCGGTTAGTGATTAACTTTTATCATCCTTCGTATGCTTTTAATAAAGAAGATTTATTTGAAAACCTTTGCAGTTTATTGATTGAAGGAAAAGTTTTTGAAAAGTTTAATTGGGATTAAAATATAAACTATGTCAACATTAAGTGCATGCCATCCTTAAAGACTTACCCAAAGATTGGAACCCCGCAGTGATTATGGATTGGAGCAATGGCTTTTGGGAGAAGATGGAAGATAAGTATGATGATTTTGAGTGGATAACATAGACTTTCCTTTCTTAAAAACTGCATTTGCTAATTCAAATGCTCTTAGAATTTATTTTTTCTGCTAAGCCTTCATTACAATTTAGATTTTCATTAACTTTGCAAAAAAAAATACGGTTATGATAATTGAAAGAACAAAAAGCGAAATTATCTTTCGGTTGCCCTACGATTTAAATGTTGATGATTTGCAAGATTTGACAAACTTGTTTGAATATAAGGAAATCACAAAAAAATCAAAGGCAAGCCAGAAAGATGTCGATATGCTTGTAAAGGAAATTAAAAAAGGTCGTTGGGAAAAAACAAAGCAACAACTTATCTGATGCGTATTGTTTTAGATACCAATATAGTCTTTAGTGCCATTTTAAACACCAATAGCAAAATAGCCCGTATTATTTTGCAACCCAAAAATAAAATTAATTTTTACTCAACAGAACAGCTGCTGTTTGAGATAGAAAATCATAAAGACAAAATCAAACAACTATCCGGCTATTCTGACTTTGATTTGTATAAAGTTATAAAATTGATTACAGATAAAATTAGATTTATCAATATTAAATTGGTCTCAAAAGAATCGTATAAATTTGCTGAAAATTTGACTTTTGACATTGATATCGACGACACTGAATTTATTGCACTGACAGAGCACATCAAAGGAAAGTTTTGGAGCGGAGATAAAGAACTTCAAAAAGGATTATTGAAAAAAGGCTGGAATAAATTTATCTCCACTGATGAATTATATGAAAAGCAACTTGGGAAAAAGTAAAACATTTACCTTATGTGGTTTTTATTCAGATAATGATAAAATATCTATGTTTGTAGCAAATGTAATATAATGAAAACTCAAACTTTAAAATTCAATAATATTATTGAAAGTATTTATGGTTTGCCCCTCGAAAACAGAATAGAGATTAAAATTCTGTTAGAGCATAATATAGCTGATGCCAGAAGAGATGAGATTGCAAATAACCACAAACAATCTGTTGAAGAAAATAAATCAGGAAAACTGAAATTTTCCTCAAATATTGAGGAACTCAAGAAAATGGACACAACCTATCAGAAAGTGGGGAATTATTTATAACCAATTTATGATTATTTTTGACACCAGATTGAAATGTTGAATCAATCAACTTTTTTAGTTTACACACTTTACGGGACAGTGTCATTGTAAATGTTTCATCCACATTTTTCGTCAGTTTATCCACGTGATTCGCGCGGTTAACTACAGTTTTCGCGCGGTTAACTACAGTTTTCGCGCGGTTAACTACAGTTTTCGCACGGTTAACTACAGTTTTCGCGCGGTTAACTACAGTTTTCGCACGGTTAACTACAGTTTTCGCACGGTTAACTACAGTTTTCGCGCGGTTAACTACAGTTTTCGCACGGTTAACTACAGTTTTCGCACGGTTAACTAGAGTTTTCGCACGGTTAACTACACGATTCACTAATACACGAACAACATTAAGCATACAATATCAATTCATTAACCTTTACTTATTCCAAAACAAATACCAAATACCCCTAACCGATTACCTATAATCCACCTTCATTATTTTTCCACAAAACAATCTTCCTTAAAATTCATCAGATACACCTTTTTTGTTGCTCGCGTTAATGCAGTATACAACCAGCGTAAGTATTCGCGATTTAACATATCGGGAGTTACATAACCTTGTTCAATAAACACATGTTCCCATTGCCCGCCTTGTGTTTTATGACAAGTGAGAGCATAAGCAAACTTAACCTGCAGCGCATTAAAAAAAGGATCAATACGCATCAGTTCAGGGATTTCTTTTTTAGGAAAGGATTCAGCATAATCGGCTCTTACGGCATTATACAGAATATTGGAGTCTTCTTTCGACAAAGCAGGCCCTTCCGATTGTAAAGTATTTAAAATGATTTTAACTTCGGTTGTATAAGCATCTTCTTTGTCAATCATTTTTACTCTTACATCAGCAAAGCGAAAGCCAAAGTTTTCAGTAATTCGCTGAATGCTCATCAACTCAATAATATCTCCATTCGCAACAAAATCTTTACGATCGGCAAGCCAGTAATAATTGTTTTTAACCACCATAAGTATGTCGCCCGTGCAAATTTCATCATCACGAAATAGAATACGATTGCGTATTTGTTGATTAAAAATATTGGCCCTTTTATTTGTACGACAAATTAGGGTAGTGTTTTTATAACCACATTCAGAATATGATTGTTGAAGTTTGTCCTGAAAGTCTGTTCCACTAATGTTTTCCATGTCGGCACAATCATTAATGTTGAAAAAAGGAGCTTGGTAATCTTTGCTTCTGAGTTTAAGACGAAGTTGAGTGGCATTAAATAAAATTCCAGAATCCTCTTCTTGACGGACAACGGTAGTGAGAGCTGATTCATATAAAGTAATTTGATAACGGGAATTTAAATATCTGCCATCTAGCGCAGGGCTTACAGATAAACCAACGGGTGGAAGTTGGGCTAAATCTCCTAAGAAAATCAAACGGCAGTTTTCTCCCTGATATACAAATTCTAATAAGTCATCTAATAGATTTCTGCTTGGAAATAAAGTCATTTCAGTAGAAAGACTGTCGTCAGGTATCATTGAAGCTTCGTCAACAATGAAAATGGCATTTTTATGCGTGTTTTTCTGCAAACTGATCTTTAGGGAACCGTCTTTATTAGTGAAGATAAAATATATCCTTCGATGTATTGTGTTTGCAATAACACCCGAATAAGAAGAAAAAACCTTAGCAGCTCTTCCAGTTGGAGCCATGAGTTCAACTTTTACTTTTGTAAGTTTAAGTGCTTTGACAAGGGCGCTAATAATAGTTGTTTTCCCTGTTCCTGCGTATCCTCTGATAACTAATAGTGGCTTCTCTGATTTTGTACTTAAAAAGTCAAGCAAAACAGTAAGCAAGGTGTCCTGACAAGAAGTGGGCTCGTAGGAAAAGAATTTAAGTATATGCCCTTTTAAAGTTTGCCATTTATCAATCATGCTTCATAATTAGAATGGATAACCAATGCCGAAGTTAAGTATAAGGTCTTTAAATGAAAGGGAATTTATAGTTATGCGTTTATCGTTGTTCAGAGCAGGATTTTTCAAAGGAACTGCAAGATCGCCACGTATGATAAAATAATCAAAATCAAGACGAATGCCGATGCCTCCACTAAAAGCAATTTCGTCGAGAAACTTATCCAATTGAAATTCTCCGCCAGGAAAGTCGGGATTCTTCTTGTTAAGCCAGATGTTTCCAGCATCGAAAAAGGCAGCTCCTTTGATTATTTTATAGAGAGGGAAACGACTTTCGATGTTAAACTCGAGTTTGTTATCGCCAATTCTTTCAAGTTCGGAAACGCTGCTATAGGAACCAGGTCCAAGGGTTCGATTTCTCCAACCTCTTATGCCGTTAGAACCACCAGCATAAAAACCTTTTTCGAAAGGCAAAGCGGGAGAGTTACCATATGCAAAACCAATTCCGGCATTGGCCCGAAAAACCACCTGGTTTTGACGATTTATTACAATATACCTTCTGAAGTCAAATTCAAACCTAAGATACTGTGCGTAGGGGATATTAAAAAGTTCAAACTGATTATCGGAATTTTTGGGTGTGTTTAGGAGAACATTGCTAATTCTTAAAAGGTTACCTGATCCTTCATAATTAAAAGTAAACCATGTAAAACTCTTGGTTTTATTAATCTCCTGATTATTGTATTGGAAACTATATTTAAGTGCTGAGATTAAGTGATTAGTGTATTGATATTTCACTCTGTTATCCGATAAATTCTGAATATATGCCATGAAGGTAGAATCAGGGTTTATTTTAACAGAATTTATTTCGATGGGATATAAAAGATGACGTTTAAATCTACTTTCTTTCCAATCGTAACCAAAGGAAACCCTTGCAATAGTACGATTATAATCGGGGCGGAATTGATAGTTTAATCCTAATTGAATGTTAGTGGTCGGACGAAAGCTTTTTGAGAATCTTTCCTGACGCATGGGGAGTAAAAAACGTGGAATTTCAAGTCCTGTTTCAAAACTAGTTTCAAAGGTGTTAAATAAATAATTATTGGTGGCTGTTGTTGCCGTGAATAATTGTTGGATTTCCATTGACCCGTTAAGTTTAAAGGAGAAGATTTCAGCCCCTTTAAACAAGTTCCTGTTTTGATAAACGATGTTGGCTGCTACTCCAAAGTTTCCTGATGAGTTGGTCCCTTCACCCTGAAGGGTTAAAACATGAACCGGACTCCTGTTTAATTGTATTCTGGCGTCAAGTAGGTTTCGTCCATAAGGGTTAAGGATGCTGTCTTTAGTTATATCCAGAAAGTTAACGTTGACAAACTTAAAGACTTTCAAGCTAGTTAATCTTGCAATTGTTTGTTCGGCGCTTTGCTTTGCATAAGTTTCGTTCTGTTTTATGGTGATGGCATAAGAGAGAACACTTGGATTGATCTTTAAAATTTGATGAATAAAATAAATACTGTCACCTAAATTCTTTTTTTGCCTTAATACAGAATGAACCAATGTGTCTGCAGGTGCATCCTTAATGGGCTTTATTGGATAATCGGAATAAACATAGATATTATGAATAGCATATTGTTTATGGTTTTCAGTATAGATGTTATCATCTCCGCTAAGCTTATAAGTGTTCTTTTTAATAAGAGCCAACACAGTAACACTATTATCTTTATTTGCACTATCGAGGCGATAGCTTATGAAATCCTTATTAAAGTAATAGAAACCATGTTGCTGCAAATTAGATGCTATACGTTCTCTTTCGTAATCAAGGACATCAAAATCGCAAAGCATTGCAGGTTTTATTAGGGAAGAGGAGGTATCGGAAAGGACATAATTTAGTAAATTTGTATCAGATGAAGCATAGGTAATACTTTTAATAAGCCATGGTTTATGGGTAGTAATTTCATATGTTACTATTGCTTTCTTTCTCTTCTTATATTCAATGTTGGAGGTGACTTCTGCATTAAAGAAACCCTTGGAAATAATATATTTCTTGATGATATCAGCAGTGTTTATACTAAGAGAAGTGTCAAGAATAGCAGGAGCTTCTCCGTTTTTCAATAGCCATTTTGTAAAGTATGATTTGGTGGTGGGTTTTTTGCCCTTGGCTTCTCTTTTTTTATTGATTTCGATGAGTTTTCTCTCTCTCTTAAAGTCGCGGGCTTCTTCTTTTTCGGGGTTCACCCAATTGTAAATCCAAAGTTTGAGAGGGATAAAGCCGAGTATTGTACGATTAGGCTTTTGCCTCATATAAGTAACCACTTCATCCTTGTTGACAAGAATATTGTCGCTTTGAATGCGGTTTTTTATCAGTAAAGATTCTTTTTCTTTTAAATATTTCACTGAACTGCAAGAAGTGATAACCGCAGCAATGGCAATAAGAAGGAAGCTTTTTATATGATTATTTTTCCGTTTCAAGTGAGATGAAGTATGTTACAAAGTTAGAATTATTGCCCGAATAAAGGCAAAGGAAATAATGATTAACAAATATTATACCCTAATTAAGTTCGACTTCATTTCGAAGTGTATAGAAAAAGCAGTGATATTATGACATTTAAACCCAGTCTTATTAAAAACAAGGGCTTGGGTTTAAATGTCCGTAATTTCAATCGGAAAATAAATTTCCCAGATTTTTAACTCTTTTTTCATCATCAAGAGCAACAGAGGTGGCTGTTTAATTCCCAATCCTGATTAATTTTTTGGTAGCAGTAAATTTCCCGGCATTCAGTCTGTAATAATATATTCCGTCGGCCAGATGATTTCCCCTGCTATCAGTTCCATCCCAACTGAGGGTATGAGAACCCTTAGTTAATGTCTGTGATAGCAAAGTGTTCAATTTTTCACCATTGAGATTGTAGATTTCTAAATTAACCTTTGCGTTTTCACTTAAGTTAAAACCAATAACAGTTTCTCCATTAAAGGGATTGGGGATGTTCTGCAAGAGTTCAGTTTTGCTGTTTTCAATTTCGTTAATGTTTAGGCCTGGGTTACCAAAAGTAGGGAGGAGAATGTAGTCAATCCATGCGCAGTCGTAATTATTGCTTACAGATAGATCCTTATGGTAAAGCCATTTAAAAGTACGCAGGCCGGCATCAACGTTGTAAGTATACTTGTCCCATCCTGTTTGCCCGTCCCAACGGTTCATTTCAAGGCCATCAATAGAAAAAGAAAGGTAATCGTAGTTATGATTGGTGTTGTCAGCTTCGCAAGACACTTTGCGATAGAAGCTAATGTTTCCATCATTCAACACATTGAGGGTGATAAACATGGATGACTCCTCATTGTGGGTGATGAGGCCTGATTGAGCACAATGAAGTCCTTCTTGAGGAATGGTGTCATATATATGCCAAGGTGCAATACCTCCTTGTTGCCATGGATAGAGACTAAAATCGGCAGTTTCGAACTTTTCGGCCAGTTCACCTATGGTAAGGCAAATGTAGAAGGTGCGGGCAAAACCATTGGAAGTTGTAACATGCATGTCGAAAATCACTAAATGTCCGAGAGGCGCATTGGCTGCGGCTTCAATAAGGAAGAAAGCACTCCTGTTTGAGTTAGAAGGTATAGTAGGTATGTTAGCAGTGTTGGAGAGTATGGTTACATAAGGGTCCCAGGTAGTGATTTTCGCCTCAACGTTTATTGCGGCAGATCCTCCCACATTTTCAATAATAGCAATGAGGGCTGATGTCTCAGCAGGTTCAAGTATGCCATTATTGCCGTCGGCAACAGTGATGTTCCCTAGCTTCAGACGTTGGGTGTTGACTCTAAGCTTTATGCTGCTGTTGAAGGTGTCAACGGGGTCGATTATTTTAGATAATAAATAGATGAAACTTCCATCGACAACGCTAGAGTCAACCACAAATTTAAAAGCATTTACAAGATTAATAGATGCTCCTGCGGCGATATTTCCAACTGCTTGCAAGCTATCCAACATCAAAATACTTGTTAAGGTGTCGGAAAGACTCATGCTTACATTATTAGCCGTTGTAAGACTAACGTTTTTCAGTGTAACACTTAATAAAACTGTGTCGCCTGCATCAACAATAGTGTCGCCTCCAGCCTGAATGCTATAATTTGAAATGATAATTCCTTTGGTGGAAAAATTAAAGTTTTTTGTATTAACAATATTACTATTGTCGGTGACTTTAAAGCTAAGTGGGAAGTTGGTCATTTCGATGGTGGGGGTTCCACTTAGCAAACCTTCTTCCGACATTGCGAGACCAGGGGGATAATTGGGTGCTGTAAGTGTGAATTTCTTTTCAGTGATATTGGTTAGATAGCTTCCAGAGTTGCTAAGATATTGCCAGTTTCTTCCATCGCCTCCCGATATCCCTGCAAACCATGAAGTGGTATTAACAAGGGTGATACTTCCATAGCTAAATTCTATATTCCCGTTAGGATATATTGTAATAACAACATTGATGGGGTTGGAGGTTCCGTTTTGGTGTGCTTTCCATCTGAATGAAGCGTGAGTGGAGTTACCTTCATACCAAATTCCTTCGCCAGAAGAGGGAGTGGCTACATAATCGCAAAACATAGGCGAGATAAATGCGGTGTTCTTAAACAAAGCGTATTTATCTGTAAGGAATGGCCATGTGTAGAGAAGGTTATCGAATTTTATAAAGCCATCAGCATATACATAAATGTTGGTGAAGGTTTTCCCATAAAAAGGAAAATCGAAATCGATAGTTTTAATGCAGTAACCATTGTCGTAGCTCGAAGGAACGAGGGTTTCAGTGTTTATTTGAGGAAAGGCAGTAAGGCTATTCGATTCGGCATAGGTTTTATTCAATTCGAAACGATAGGGAGGGGTTCCGTTGATGGCTGTTAGCTGGGCCGAATAGGGTTCCATGAGTTTTGCAACAGCAAGAGTGTCGGTGCTGATGATTGGTTTGCTGAAATTAACAGTTCGAATTACCGATAGCGTTGTGGTGGAGTTGTTCACAATAGGCACGAAGGTGCTGGCTGAAACGCTGGAATCGACTCCGGAGGTGTAATCAATTAAAGTAAGATGTTGAACTTCGCCGGTGCCTTCGTTATTGGGGTCGGTGTCGATTACCTGAAGGAAATATTTGGCGCTTTGTCCACTGTTAATATACGAAAGTAAGGGAGTAACATCGAGGCCGAACTCGATAGTTTTGTTAGCTTCTATTGAATCGCCTTGCATATAAAGAAAACTTCCCTGATTGTTGAAAATTGGAAATTCCATGGTCTTTTCGGGGAGGAGGGCAGCGGTATTGAGTGCTATGCCTGCTATGACTTTTATTTTGTTGCGTGAGCTATGTTTCAGATTCACCTTCATCGTTAACTGAGGGCTGAATTCTTTCTTCACTTTATTCAAATACACACATTGATTCCAGATTCCTCCGTAGGCAATGCCAACTGCAAGGACTCTGTAGGAGCTATAGCAAAAACCGCTGTTGCCCCAGGAAGTCCCGGCATAGATATTAGCAAACTTAAAGGCTCCTATTTCCCAATCTTTCACATCCACAATTCCATCGCCATTGATGTCAATATTATTGGTAAATAATCCATCGTTGTTATAGTCCCATCGAATTGAGTCGTTGTAGCCAACCATCACCCAAGTGTGTGAAGGACTTCCTCCCCAGCTTGAAGCAAAAGCTTTTCCTGCTTCGGGAGTTCCTGCAGCCAGCACTTCGGTGGGCGTAAAATATTGTCCATAAAAATTGAGCAGGCCACCAATGCTTAAGTCTTCGAGATGATCGTTTAGATAGTGTTTCATCTTCTCAATTCCTTCGGGCGCATCGCAACGTATGGCGTAAAAATCGTTTATTCTGTTCTTCATTCCATTGTAATAGGCACTGTAACCACTTATCCAACGTCTGAAGCCTCCGAAGTTGAGGCTGCCACCGTAATCAACCACGTTGGGAGTTCCGCAATGTCTTAAAATCTCCCAAGTATCGAAGGCACTAACTCCCTGATAATTGTAGGCATTGTTCATGAAGTTCCAGGCAAAATGGGTTGGGTATTGATTGGCCGCAATATTTGCACTCAGCGTTCTGCGAAAGGCCATTTCGTAGGTGAAGTTAAAGGCGATGCTTGCCATTTGACCACATTCGTAGCCCGATTGGTAAATAATAGGGCGAAAATAAGGTTGAACAGAGTTGTCAACGGAAGAAGGGAGCAAGGGTCCCTTGCCATGCTTATAGCTTTCGGGCATGGGGAATTCGGGGATGTTGCTCAGCTGGAGCAAATCAACTTCATTTAGTTGAATTCCATTGTATTGGCTATGCGTATTCGGTGCTTGTTCAATAAGTTGAGCACGAAGATGCATGGAAAAACAGACGCATAAAAGCAGAGATATAAGGCTTATTTTTTTAATCATATTTTCTTTTTTATAAACATCAAAGGTAATAAAAATGTGAATTTAAACAGGATATTATTTTATCAAAGGCGAATTGGGCTCCTTTAACATGTGATTGTATATTATTTTATCCATTAAAGCAGGGAAAAATTTATTCATCCAAACGATAAATTTCCCTTGTGGAGTGAGTAAAAGAAGTCTTTTTCGTTTATGAATCGCTTTGATGATTTCCTTGGCAACAGTTTCGGAAGTCATCATTTTATCTTCATCGCGAGGCGATTCGCCTTGCATGCTGCCATCTTTTGATAGGGCTGTTTTGCGAATATTGGAAGCTGTGAAGCCCGGACAAACGATTAAAACATGCAAATTAGTTTTTAGATTTTCGATACGCAAGACTTCCAGAAAGCCCTGTAGAGCAAATTTTGATGCCGAATAACCCGTTCGGGCAGGCAAACCTTTGTTCCCGGCAATTGAAGAAATGCCAACAACTGAACCTCCTGACTTTAATAAATGTGGTAAAGCATAATGAGTGCAATAAATAGCTCCCCAGAAGTTTACGTCCATAACTTTTCGTATTACATCCAGGTCGAGTTCCGAAAACACAGCCCTCATCGAAATGCCGGCATTGTTTATCATCACATCAATTTTGCCATAGGTTTTAATACAAAAGTCGATTAAGTTTTTGCAATCTTCTTCAATGCTCACATCTGCCTGAAAGGCAACCGTTGAATAATTCTTTTGATTTAAAGAATTGGAGATTTCGCTTATGGCTTCAAAGTTTCGCGCAGAAAGCACTGTGAGTGCGCCTTTTCGAGCACATTCTTCGGCAAGGGCTTTGCCTATTCCTGATGAAGCTCCGGTGATTATGACTACTTTGTTTTTCATATGTATCAATTTGCGATAAAATTAAACATAATTTCCGAATAACAAATACGTAGGGGCGATTCATGTAAGGGCGATTCACGAATCGCCCCAATGTGTGTAGGGGCGATTCACGAATCGCCCCTACGTTTTTTTTTAGGTCACAATTACCGAAAAGGCTTCTTCGAATTCAATGATGTCAGCTTGGGTTACGTTGGCGATACGTATCCAATATTTCTGTCCAACAGTTAAATTGCTAATAAGTTCCTTTTCGCGACGAGTTGCTATT
>CAIXTV010000181.1 GCA_903922465.1 uncultured bacterium | reverse complement strand
ATCAATAATTTTAATATACCACTTTGCATTGTCGGTAGGATCGAGCGAACACTGCCATTCGTGAGCACTAGGTGTATCAATTACTTTTGCCCGTAGCTTTACTTTTCCTCCTGCTATGGCTTCAACAGAAAAATCCTGCACTTTGATGCTGCCATGACTTTTGATTTCCATGTCGGCACTGTGAGCAATTTCAACCGCATTGGCGCGGTTCTTGCGACAAACAATTTGAACATAATCACGCAAAAGCTGACATGCATTATACAAATTCAACCATGCTGTGTTGAGTTTGTCTTCGGCATCAGGGCCTTTGGTTTCAACAAATGTAATGGCATTGTCATAAGCCTTAATTAAGAGGGCAAAATCAGCCATATCAGGATTTGTCAGCCAAGTGCTAACGACAATTTTGTCGTGTATGCCTTTGGCGCAAATTAAACGGTCGCTCCGTTAAACCTAGCATCCCCCTACGCTTTGTTTAACATGCATCTTGCTTGATTTCACTCAGAGCAAAACTTAGAATTTGGAGAGATAAGCTCTTAAATTTTCGTCCCTTTGCAGCCCAAGCTTTGCACGCAAACGATATCGGGCCATTTCCACAGTTGTATGCGATTGCATTGTGAGATCTGCTATTTCTTTAACGTGCAAATTCATTCGAACCAGTGCGCACAATCTGTTTTCACCAGTAGTTAAATTCGGGTGAAGTTCTTTAAGTTTAACAAAGAACTCTTCATGGGTTTTCATATATTGCTGTTGAAATTCATCCCACTTTTTAGTCTGCAACTGTACTTGTAAAGAATTTAAAATTTCGTGTAAATCAGCTTGTTCTTCAGGAGTTGACAATTTTTGATTCAATAATTTCAGCTTGTCGAGAATGTGGGATAAAAACTCGCTGTTTTGCGATAATAACAACATCTTTGATACAAGTAATTTCTGATTCGATTCCATTTCTAGCTTGTTCATTGCCGTTTCTTGATCTTTGGCTAAAATGATGAGTTCTTTGTTCTGCAATTCTAAGTCTTGGGCAATTTGGCGATCTGCTGCTCTTGCAAGTTTATATTTAGCGGTTTTCGAATGTAACCAAAACGAATAAATAAGGACTATTACACCCAAAAGCGAAATAATTAAAATATAAAGTAGATATCTTGACTTTGCTTTATGACTTTCGCTTTCTTTTTCCAAAACGGTAATGGCAAGCTCTTTCTTTTGGGTTTCGTATAAAGTTTGGTATTTTACAACAGCCTCCTGTTGCGATTTTGTTTGAAGACTATCGTTAAGCTCATCCCAAAGTGTAAAATATTTCATCGCCACTTTCGAATTGTTTAGTTTGAGATTACTTTCAAAAATATCCCTATATAAATTCAGTATATCCGTCGTTTGATTATTAGTTTCAGCCACAGCCAATGCCTGATCAAAGTAGGCGTTAGCCTTTTGAAGATTATTTTTGATAACCTGAATTTTGGCTAACATACCTATACTATAAATGCGGCCCTTCATAATATTGTTCCTGGTAGAAATATCCAAAACCTCCAGATAAATATTTTCTGCTTCATTAATTTTCCCCATTCTTTTCAAATAGTTTGCATAGTTATATTTTGCCCTCATTAAATCGGAAATATTGCCGCTTTCAGAAAATATAAATATTGCTTTTTGAAAATAACCGTAAACAGAATCATTATTAATTTGCTTATAAGCCAAAGCTAAGCTGTTATAATCACGCCCTACTTCTATTGTTTTTTTTAGATTTCG
This sequence comes from uncultured bacterium, assembly GCA_903922465.1. Classification (GTDB taxonomy): domain Bacteria; phylum Bacteroidota; class Bacteroidia; order Bacteroidales; family CAIXTV01; genus CAIXTV01. The sequence continues at coordinate 1,307 of CAIXTV010000181.1, read as the reverse complement.
GTTAATTGCAATCGCTTTAGTATATTCACCTATTGATTTTTGAGGCATATCTTGCTGCAAAAACAAATTGCCTAAATTTCTATACAACAACGCCATCTCAATCGAATCGCCCTCTTTTTCATAATATCGTAAACCTTGGGTATAAGAAATCATGGCACTATCCAGCTTATTGCTTTCTTCATAATAAAGACCCATATTGGTCATAAAGTTTGCCAATTGAATAGTATCTTTTGATAGGCCTGCCAATTCAATCCCCTTGCTATAAAAATAAAATACAGAATCGTTCGAACCTTTCTCTACATAAAAGGTACCCAAGGCATTATAGGCGCGGAGTATTTTATTAGTATCATTGAGTTGAATTGCAAAATACCGCATTTTGTTGTAGTAAAGTAAAGCCGAGTCATTTTCTCCTGCTAGTTCTAAAGATTTCCCCCTCAGAAAGCTCGACCTAAACAATTGTGCAGCATCTTTATTTGCAACTGCATATTCATTCAGTATTTTAGAAACTATCACCGCACTATCTGCATTGCTGTTTAATTTACGGTTTACTATAGTCTCCAATGAGTCGAAGGTAGCATCTTTTGTTTCATTTTCATGAGGCGATGAGCACTCCGAAAATAAAATCAACAGACAAAAGATAAATACTAATCCGAATACGTTTTTCATAATAAAGTTCAACTCTAATTTAACACAAATTTTCCTATTAAAATACTTTGTCAACATCATGAAAAAAATAAAGGCTGGGGTTTACTAATTATTAAATGTGGATACCAATAGAGCAATACAAATAAACACATTTATTTAATATAGAGGATAAATTTGCATTGAAATTTCACAATTCTCATCACTATTGCGAGAAAATATTCTGTTAAACATAGTGTCTCTGTTAAGTAAAGTCTCTGTATCTTCCTCCCATCCTAAATCCATATTATGCGTAGCGTCCCACTGCGCTTCCCCCAATCCTAATCCCCTACCGTCATTGCGAGAAAATAGCCTGATGCTAATCAGGCTGTGACGAAGCAATCTCAATGCGCACCGAAAAAAAAGGAGCACTCTTCAGCACTCCTTTTTAATAATTTCAAATCGATTATCTGTTATTTACCAGCTTAATCGTCTTGAACATTTCGTTGTTCTCAGTCTTAACGCTAAGTGTCACCATATAAATACCCGAAGCTAAACTGCTGTCTTCAAACTTCAGACTATGCAAGCCTTTTGTTTGATCTTCATTAGTCAGAACCTTAACGAGAGAACCCATATAGTTATACATCTCCAACTTAAGCTTTCCATCGAATGGAAGCGTATAGTTT
>CAIXTV010000180.1 GCA_903922465.1 uncultured bacterium | reverse complement strand
CCTTTGGATAATTGGCATGATTGGCTCAAGTGGAGCCGATTATATGTCAATAGAATATCACGGAGAAGGAGTAAAAACACTTTCAGTTTCCGACCGAATGACCTTATCCAATCTTGCTTCAGAAATGGGTGCAAAAAATGCAGTTTTCCCTGCCGATGAAGTCTTGAATAAATTCATTGGTGAAATAAACGAAGGAATTTGGGCAGATGAAGAGGCAACTTACCTAAAAGAAATCATCATCGATTTAAATGATGTGTTTCCTGTAGTTTCAGCGCCTCATCATGTCGATAATATTAAAGCTGTTTCAGAAGTTCAGGGCACAAAAATCCATCAAGCTTTAATTGGCACTTGCACCAACGGACGTATTGAAGACCTTAGGGAAGCCGCTGAAATACTAAAGGGTAAAACTTTGGCTAAAGACATGCAGCTTTTAATCATACCTGCTTCTCAGGAAATATTCATGCAGGCTATGGAAGAAGGCTTAATAGCTATTTTCTTTAACGCTGGAGCTAACATACTCTCTTCATCCTGTGGACCTTGCTTAGGAACAGGTCAAGGAATACCAGCCGATGGATTTAACGTAATTTCAACTGCAAATCGCAATTTCTTAGGCCGAATGGGCAATAAAGAAGCCTCAATTTATTTGGCATCACCTGCTACCGTTGCTTATTCAGCACTTAATGGTTTTATCTCCGACCCTCGTGGAATTGGGTTTAAAGATATTTATCCATTTGCTGCGGAACAAAGTAAAACCCTTGAAGTTAAGGCAGGAGAAGAGCGACTTGCCAACAACACTTGGAACTATTCCGATGTTGATAACCTAAATACGGATCAAATGTTTGCTGGGAATCTCACTTATAACATCAATAGCAACGAAGGCGATAAAATTCTTCCCTATTTGTTCAAAGGTTTCGATGACAGTTTTTCCGAAAAAGTTCAAGCCAATCAAATTATTATCGCTGGTGCGAACTTTGGTTGTGGAAGTTCACGTGAACATCCTTCAGTAGGCTTGGCTTATGCAGGCATTAAGGCTGTAATTTGCAAAAGCGTTAATCGTATTTTTTACCGCTCATCCGTCAATCAGGGCCTTCCTATAATTGTCCTTCCAGAAGTATTAGATACATATAAACAAGGTGATAAGGTTGACATTAACTTCGAAAAAGGTGAAATCAATATCAACGATACCACTTTTAGCTTTTCACCCCTCCCCGATAAACTGATGGGAATTTTTGAATCTAAGGGATTAATCAATTACGTAAAGAGTGCTAATTAGTAAGTATCCATAATAATTTTAAGTAGATAATAGTCTATCAAATGAAGGCTGGCTAATTAAAGTAATTTAATTTACTTGATGCACTAATTAAACTTCATTTTCACAAAAAGGCAAGCTTTAAACATGAAAAGCTTGCCTTTTAAAATTGAATAATACAACAATAAAATTTGCCTTATTGAACAATAAAATAGATATATCAATCAAGAAAAATATTAGACAGCAAAAATTGGCAATTCACCTCAATAACAATTATTTGTTCTATTAAAATTCAGAGTTTTTGGGAATGAAAAATAATATCCCGACCCTCTCTGAAAAATGAATTTCAAATTTAATATGCTTGTTTTTGAAAAGAAAGCATAAAATTATGTATTTTTGCAATGTATAAAAGAGGGAGGAAGATAAATGGAAGACGACATCGAAGATTTTGAAAATGAAGAGTTTGAAGAATTAATTGAACGTTACGAAAACATGCTTCAAAATAAGAGTGAAGTATTTTTCGATTCCGATGACTATGAATATATTATTGATTATTATTTAGATATAAGTGATACCGAAGGTGCATTTAAAGCTATAGGTTATGCATCAAATTTATATCCCGATTCACCAGGCTTGATGCTTCGCAAAGCCCAATACTTTGTCATTTCAAACCACACCGATAAAGCATTGGAAATATTGCAATTAATAGAAAAACGCGATCCAGGGAACAGCGATATATTCATGACTCGTGGAGCTATCTACAGTCAACTAAAAAGCTATGAAAAAGCAATTGAAGAATATAAAAAAGCTCAGTTTAACTACGAAGAACTTGATTTAATCTACAGCAACATCGCTTTCGAATATCAAAATCTTGAGAATTATCCAAAATCAATTGAATATTTAAAGAAAGCCCTCGATATCAATCCCAAAAACGATCATCTGCTTTTTGAGCTATCCTTCACCTTCGAACTCGCTAATCAAAACGAAAAGGCAATTGAATATTTCATTCAATATGCCGATAAATATCCCTATTCGAAAAATGCATGGTTTTGCCTAGGTATAGCCTATAGCATAGTGGAACTTTTCGAAAAGGCAATTGATGCCTTTGAATTTACTATGGCAATTGACCCTAGCTTTATTTCAGCTAACTTCAATAAAGCCAATTGTTATGCAAGCATAGGAAACTATGACAAAGCAATAGAGACTTATAAAGAAAATCTGGAAATAGAGGAAAACGACCCTATGAGCTATTTTTATATAGGGGAATGTCTTGAAGAAATTGATCAGCCTGAATTGGCATTGGAAAATTATAAAAAGGCCATTCTTTTTGATGAACTTTATGCTGAAGCTTGGCTAAACATCGGAATTATTTATTCAGATACAAACAGTTACGATCTTGCTATATTTCATATCCGAAAAGCCATTGAAATCGAACCTAAAAACGCAGATTTTTGGTTTGCTTTAGCTGATGCAGAATATAAATTTGATTATTTCGATCTTGCCTTAGAAACCTATCTTCATGTTTGCAATCTCGATCCAATGCACCCCGAAATATGGCTTGACTACTCCAACTTTTATTTCGATTTAGGGGAATTTGAATTAGCAATTGAAACTATTGATAAAGGCATAGATTTTCAAAACAACAACATCGAAAATTATTACAGAAAAGTTGCCTATTTATATGCGGCTGGGAGAAAATCAGAAGCTTTGGACTTACTTAGCTTTGCATTAAATGCAAACCCCAAACTTATGAGCAATATGTTAGATTATTATCCTCAAATTGCAAACGACCCTGACGTTATTGATCTAATTGATAGTTTAAAATAATATTACAATGAATATACAATTGCCTTTCATTCCTCAACGAACCCCCAAACCCCGTTCATCGGGAATCACTATGATGATGGACAAAGGTCTGAGTGTTAGAGAAGCCGAAGACCTTGTAAGCGTTGCTTCTGGATTAATCGATTATGCAAAACTTGGGTTTGGAACTTCTTTAGTTAGCCAACAAGTGAAAGAAAAGGTCAAGATATATCAACAAGCAGGCATTAAGACTTATGTTGGTGGCACCTTATTTGAAGCCTGCGTTATTCGTAATATGTTCGACGAATACCGTCGTTGGGTTGATGAATTAGGAATCACCACCGTGGAGGTTTCTGATGGTACAATTTTCATGGAACATGATACAAAATGTGACTATATTGCCCAACTATCAAAACAATATGAAGTGCTATCTGAAGTAGGGGCCAAAGAATCAAGCATCATGATGGCCCCACGAAAGTGGATAAACATGATGCAAACAGAGTTGGATGCAGGAGCAGTAAAAGTTATTGCTGAAGCTCGCGAAAGTGGCAATGTTGGTATTTATCGTCCTACCGGAGGATCACAAACTTCTTTAATCAGCAAGATCATTGCGACCATTAAAGCCGATAATGTTATTTGGGAAGCACCTTTGAAGTCACAACAAATATGGTTTATTAAATTACTTGGCGCTAATGTGAATCTTGGCAATATATCTCCAGCTGAAGTCATTCCACTAGAAACTCTTCGTCTTGGAATGCGTGGTGACACATTTTTCGAATTCCTTCCCGAACACATGCATGCACATAAACTCACCAATCATTTCTTATCAAGAAAAAAATAAAGGTATTAGTGCAAATCAATTTTCGTTAGATTCATTTTATGAAAATCAATCAACTTGGTTTAATTGGATATCCTCTCGGACACAGTTTTTCTGCTTCATATTTCAAAAATAAATTCGCTGAAGAAAATATAACTTCCTTCAATTATAATTTATTTCCGCTCGAAAACATTAATCTTTTCCCTGCTTTTCTTAAGAACAATCCCGATTTAATCGGATTGAGCGTTACCATTCCATACAAACAAAGTATTCTCAAATATTTAGATGAGATTGATTCTGCTGCTGAAAAAATTGGTGCAGTAAATACCCTTTCAATTTATAATCAAAATGATGTTCCATATATAAAGGGATTTAATACTGACTATATCGGCTTTGAAGAATCAATTAAGCCTTTACTCTCTCAACAACATACCAATGCCTTAATCCTTGGAACTGGCGGAGCTGCAAAAGCTGTACAATATTCCTTAAACAGATTAGGAATTAATTTTCTTTCTATATCTCGAACAGAAAACAATGAAGCAATTTCGTATGAGCAACTTAATGATGTAATAATGATGCAACATAAAGTCATCATAAATACAACCCCTTTAGGAATGTTCCCTCAATTGAATACTTGCCCACTAATACCCTATCATGCTCTAACGAAAGAACATTTATTATTCGATCTTGTGTATAACCCTGATGTTTCACTTTTTCTTCAAAAAGGGAAAGAACTGGGGGCCAAGGTGAAAAATGGCATAGAAATGCTGCACCTTCAGGCTAATCTTGCCTTTGAAATTTGGAAGAAGGCCTTAGTTTAATGCTATTTAGACTTGGTATATTTATCATCCAAGCGATTCATTCCTGCAATTGCCATTTCATATTCTGAATTAATCCGCAATGCTTTTGAATAATCGGAGCGGGCGCTCTTCATATCTTTCATTCTTTCATAACTTAAGCCACGATTATAAATTGCATCAACATAAGTTGAATCGCTTCTAATTGCATCTGTGAAGTATTTCACTGCTTTAGGATAATTTGACAAATGCTCTAAATATATAAATCCAATATTAAATGGAGCTAATTTATTTTTTGGTTCAAATTGCAAGAGAGTAGTATATTGAACAATTGCTTTATCATATTCATTGTTTTCCTGATAGTACATTCCCAAATTATACAATGCTTCAATCGAATTGGGACGTGCTTTTAAGGCATTTTGATAAAAATCAACTGCAAGTTTCTGATGACGATGAGCATAAATTAATCCTAATTCAATGTATGCATCATAATAATTAGGGTCTTGCATAGTTGCTTCCATGAAATTCTTAATTGCACGTGTTGTATCTCCTTTTTCCATATGTGCAAATCCTCTGATAAAATAAGCTTTTGGATTTATTCTGTCAATTTCAAGAGCCTTATCTATGTTTTTTAAAGTCTCCTCATAGTCCTTATAATATAAAGATAGCTCTGCAAGCTTAACATAGGCATTCATATCAGAAGGATCTCTTAGGATTGCTTTTGAAATAGCATCTCTGCAATTTGAAAATTTACCACCAGCAAAAAACACATCCGAAAGTGTAATATATAATTCCGATTTAGTTGAATCAAGTTTAATTGCTTTACTGACATCATTCAGTGCCAAATCAATTTCGTTGTGTTTAATATAATAGTTTGCTCTCTGATTCAGCAATTCCACATCGTTAGGACTACTTTCAATCTTCTGATTTAAAGTAAGAAGTTCAGCAGCTATGTTTTTATCATTAATATTTGTTTTCTTATTTCCGCAAGCAGCAAACAAGACAATACCGACAAACAAAACGATTATTTTCAGTTTCATAATTTCAAAAGTGGTAAGAGTAATAACAATAAATGAGACTCGGTTTAAATTATTTCAATTGTCAACTGTCAATTGTCAACCTTTTAGTTGCGCAATAATTTTTCCTTCAATTTCTTCAGCCAATTCCTGATTGTCGGTAAGAATCTGCTTAACTGAATCTCTACCCTGTCCTAGTTTCACATCTCCATAGCTAAACCATGAACCGCTTTTCTTAATAATATTATTTTCAACGCCTAAGTCAATAATTTCACCGATTTTGGAAAACCCTTCTCCATAAATTAAATCAACCTCAGCTATGCGAAATGGAGGTGCCACTTTATTTTTCACCACTTTCACCTTCACCCTATTGCCAACTACAGCCTCCCCATCTTTAATTTGGGCCATCTTTCTGATATCAATACGAACTGACGCATAAAATTTCAAAGCATTACCACCTGTTGTAGTTTCAGGATTTCCGAACATTACTCCGATTTTTTCTCGCAATTGATTGATAAAGATGCAACAGCAACGAGTTTTACTTATCGAAGAAGTGAGTTTCCGCAAAGCTTGAGACATCAAACGTGCTTGCAATCCCATTTTCGAATCGCCCATTTCGCCATCAATTTCGCTCTTTGGAGTTAGTGCAGCCACTGAGTCAATAACAATTATGTCAATTGCACCTGAACGAATCAGGTTTTCGGTAATTTCTAGGGCTTGTTCACCATTGTCAGGTTGTGAAACCAAAAGGTTATCGATGTCAACTCCAAGTTTTTTTGCATAGGAGCTATCGAATGCATGTTCGGCATCGATAAAAGCGGCAATGCCTCCTTTTTTTTGTGATTCTGCTATACAATGAATTGCAAGAGTTGTTTTCCCTGACGATTCGGGACCATAAATTTCTGTCACCCTTCCTTTAGGTAAACCTCCAATTCCTAAGGCTAGGTCAAGGCTGATAGAGCCTGTTGAAATAGAGTCTACATTTTCAATAGCACTATCACCAAGTTTCATAATAGTGCCTTTGCCGTAGGTTTTCTCAAGTTTATCGAGGGTAAGCTGCAGAGCTTTTAACTTTTCTTTATTGTCAGTATTTTCTTTTTCCATATTCTTTTCTTATTTCAATATTTGAGATGTGTGATTTTTTGTATCTACTTTTGTAATGATGTCTTCGATGATTCCTTTTTCAGAAATAATAAATGTAGTGCGAAGAATGCCATCAAAAGATTTACCCATAAACTTTTTAGGTCCCCATACTCCATAATCAGCTATGATTTTCTTTTCGGTATCGACCAATAAAGGGAAGGGAAGGTCAAATTTCTCAGCAAAACTTTGATGCGATTTCTCGTTGTCGGCACTCACTCCAAGCACCACAAAGCCTTGCGCCATTAAATCATAGTAATTATCGCGTAAATTACAGGCTTCGAGAGTGCAACCTGGTGTATTATCGCGTGGATAGAAATACAATACCACCTTTTTACCTAAGAAACTTGATAGGTAAATTTGATTTCCCAAATGATCAAAAGCATTGATATCTGGAGCTTTATCGCCAATATTTAAGAGTGCCATAATGTTGTTTTAAATTCATTACAAATATAAGATTTTCTATCTTAATACAGCATAAAAAGATTAAGGATTTTTCAACAAAGTGAAAAAAATATTTTTGGTATTAATTCAGACAAATATTTTTCTTGCTAATATGATGATTTAATGAAGTTAACGAAATACTTCAAATATTCATTTTAGCTGATTTATGAATTTAGACATATTGTCCTTACACAAATCCTTAAAACTCATTTTAAACCAAATCAAACAATTTTCTCTTTTTTATGAGCAATTCTTTTCATTAGTTCTTCTTTTTAATAGCATGTAATCGAATTTTTATATTGAAATCTCAATCCAATTTCTTATGGGGTCGTTACATTGGGATTTAAGCGTTTAGCTAATATGATTTAAGGAAAAAGGGCTTGGATTTATGAGTTATGAATTATGAGTTATGAGTTGGGGAATGTCCATGCCTAAATAAGGTTGACCGTTTTCACGCATTTTTCACTCAAGTTCATGTTATATTCTGTTACGATATTTGAGCCTGAGGTTTTTTGTCCACAGCCCGGAGGGCTGTATTTGCCCTTGCAGAACAGTGGGTTACATTCCGTCGCTGACTTTTCACCGTCGGTTTTTTGTCCACCGCAAAGATATAATTTTTCAAACTCTATTGGACTTTTTCTTTTTAGCTCTATATGGGGTTTATCCTGATTGTAGAGTGATACACTTCGGTCAACTTCTTTAACTAGTGACTCGAAAGAAGTTATATTTCTGTGATTTAAGTAGTTGTTTTTAATAACTCCATTTAATCTCTCTGCTTTTCCATTTTCCCAGGGGTATTCGCACATGCTGTTTTGAATATTGTAATACCTGGTACGTTTTAAAAATTCCTTGTCATAATATTGTCCTCCACCATCAGAATGAAATATCAAACCATCTGATATCATGCCTTCTCTTGTTTTAATTGCCATCTTTAAACTGGGCAAAGTTGTACATTCTGTGGTTAATCGCCTAGACACCTGGTGTCCGAGTATTCGTCTTGTAAATGCATCTATTATAAAGGTAATATAATAAAACACGCCCAATATCTCGTAATAGGTTATATGGCAGATTCAACTCGCAAATGCAATATTTCATGCCACTAAATTAATAAATACTTGAATTGGTGCTGTGAACTTAAGTTATTTTCTTGGTCTAATATTTATTTTTTCTTGTCTTCCCTGTATAAACCTATTATTGCAATATT
>CAIXTV010000179.1 GCA_903922465.1 uncultured bacterium | reverse complement strand
CTATTATTTTAATGCATCATCAAAAAAAAGCCTCTTTTGGCAATTCGAAATTTATAATACGGTAATAGGTTCAGATTGTACCCAACCCTGAGGTTTATTTTTTCCAATGACAAATCTTCTTCGGACAATTATCCTTGAACCTGAAGTAAGATCGGTAATATCAACCGAACAAACCGGGGTAGGATACCATGGAATCCATGTAGTCCCATTGTTAGAAGAATAATACCAATCAATTGCATATTTAATGTTTTGACCGGGGCTTTTTGAAGTAGCAACCAGAGTTCCGGCTTCATTTTTCTTATTCTTAACCGAAATATCTGGAAGTACCTGAGGTGCGGCTTGTCCCTTATGCCTATAGCCATTCCTGATAATTAAGTCCTTAGCCAGCATAGGATCGTTTTTAGCAATTGCAGCTTTCTCTACTAAGTCCATATTGCTTTTACGATCATTATATACAAGTTCGTAAGTCAAATCGCGTAATTCAATTTTATTCGACAAGCCCCCTTTGGCCATAGCCAAAATTTCCTTGCTATAAAGATCTGCGTTGTTAGCCTTTTGAATTATAAGATCTGCCGGGTCGACCAGGTTATCCCCACTCGCTCCTAATGCATTTAATGTGTTGGTCTGCTGCGCTACCATTTCAAGCACATGGGAAGGTTTTGCAGGCATTTCCAGAATGGGAATGATGATTTCTTTTTTTGGCATTGTCATTTTAGTGTGATTGTTTAATTCATACAAATAGATTAGATGCAAAATTAATTTAGATTCGAGTCATACTTTATAGTACCAAAGTGATATGTTGCAGAAAATCAAAGAACATAAATGAGAAAATAAATGACAAATAATGATATTATATTGACATTTGTTGTGGTCGGTTTTCTGTATCGCCTATTTCTGTAGGAAAGTTTCAAACCCAAGGCTTAAAGCCACCGTAAAAATCCAGCACAAAGGGGTTAAGAACTCGTGCTACTGCATGTGATGAAATTCGATATTTATATAAAGATTTATATTGATTATATGAAAAAAGAAAATATGCTACAGATGTAAATGTTGAACAGTTACGAATTGACTTTTTATCATAAAATCAGCAGCATTGTAAGCAAAATACAATAGTTTGATTACAATGCTGCCGATTTCCAGCATAAGCCTTACCTCATGCCATTAATCGTGATACAAACTCTTATAAGTGTTCTCCCAACCTGGCAATTTCCCCTGTACCGAGAGGTCGAGTTGAGGGTTTCTGCCACCCATATTTAGCAAACGCAACAAGCCATGAGCCACATAAGGATTCTTATCAGGATTGAAGGTTTCGCCTGTGTCTTTCACCAATTGCGCATCATTGCAACCTTCCAACAAAGCCTTCTTTTTCTGTTGATTATACAATGCAACTGAATAGGGTACAGCGTATTTCTGCTTAAGACGGGCAATTTCAAAGGCTCTCTCCAACAACTCGAATTCGTTTTCGCCTATGCCATTCGATAAACCTAACTGATAGGCTCTTTCGGCCGTCATTCCCTGCAGGAATAGCTCATCGATAAGCGATTCGCCAAAACCCAAACGCACAAGCTCCTGAACGGCACCAAACCCGCCCAAAATTGCATATTCAATTTCGGGTTGGTTATAATTTTTCTTCTCTCGATATACATTTTTGCGCTGTAAAGAGTCAAATTCAACGCCTTTCAACACCACATCGAACCTTTGATTTAGGAAATAAGTGAACTCGGCACCGCCTCCCCACTTTTCGCCAAACACCCCAATGGTCCATATTGGCGATTCTTGAATAAAGCGGAATAACTTCATGCCGGCTTTGGTGAAATAGGATGCATCTTCCTCTCCAAGAAACTGATACCCCTTGCTCGCTTCAAACCATCCCTTATTGAATTGGCGCGCATCTGCACCCAACATCCTCATGCCAGTGCCCGAAGCGGTAAACAATATTGCACCTAAATCACCCTTTTCATACAACTCAACCGACACCCCAATGGCATGGTCAAGTTGGTCGATGGTGTTTTTGTTCCATACATTTCCACGCATAGGATTGTCGAAAATGATGCTGGCAACACGGTCTTTTTTGTTTGGATATACATATCGTAAGTCGTTATAATAGATATCCATAGCTCCTGTTTCGAAGTTGCGCTGACTAACGGTTGTATTATAAATACGGCCATAACCGAGTAGGTTAATCCAACCGTTTTTCTTCATGGTATGCAACAAACTTGGTTTGCCTTTGCGTGGACCAACGAGTCCGTCAACATCATACAACTCGGGACGGTCGGTGTTTTCAACAGCAGCTTTCTTCACCAGCGCCCTGAAACCATCGATGCCAAAATAGTTGAGGAAACCATCAAGAATTTCGCAAACGCCATATTTAAATCGCAAACCAACCTTAGACGAAGCATTAATGTCGGCCGCCGTTGCGTGCTTATCCTGAATTAAATCAAGACCATAGAGCAATATCGGCAATACATATCGGCGGAATGCGGCACCCCCTTTATCGTTGGATTCAGCAACCTTAATCAAACCTTCGATACTGCGGATGGATGATTCGCGATGGTCGATGGCATCAGCCTCAAACAAAGAGAAATAATCGCGATAGTTGATTTCTTTAATGTCGATATACTTCTTGGTTTTAGGGTCATAAACCTTAACCTTTTTCTCACGATTGGGTTTGCCTTCCCATTTGAAAAAGCCTTCCTTTTCTGCAGAATAGATGCCAATTCGGCCTGATTTCTCCAAATCTTCTATCCATTGGGGATAATGGCGGCTCTCCTGATTGTAGACAACTCTCAGCCTATCGTCGGCAGGCAGGGCTTTGCCCAAATGTTTGGCACATTCGGTGTAGGGCATGTGACCTGTGCGGTCTAAAACCTCAAACGGATTGGCTGTAATCATAGCGAAAACCATGGGCAACTCCACCAAATCCTGTCCCTCTTTGATGTCCCAACTGATGATGGCGCCCATTCCCTCGAAAATAGGGTCGGCAATATATCCATGATGGTCGTTGCGCAGCGCAATCACCTTCTTCTCAAGAATTTGTTCGGCAAAAGCCACTCCGGCAATAAAGGTAGATTCGCTGGCATACTTCCCTTTCATCACATCGAACAAACGATTGGCATGAAAAGGGAAATAACCATGACCTGTTAGAAATTTATCTCTTAAGAAATTGTCGTTAAACAACACAGCAAGCTCTTCTGTTGTATGCGAAGAGGTGTTTGAAAACACCATCACCAGCTTGTCTTGATCAACGTATTTCTCTATATTTTCGAAGATGACTTTTTTAATTTCTATCTTCTCTGTGGCCACCTCCCAAATGATTTCGGCGTCCTTCAGCGTCTTGAAATCTTTAGTATAGCTCACTCTGTTCAAATATGAATCGAGATGTTCGGCAATGATTCTGCCTCCATTTACCATATCCGCGAAATAACTTTTAATATCCGTCTGCGCTCTGCTTAGAGAAGCGTCAGAAACATCAATGAAAGTCACATTGTAATTGGTTTTGTTAAGAATATCGATGCCGATACCTATGCCCATGGTTCCCGAACCAATAAGGGCAATATTCTTAACACTATTTAGTTTGTTTATCTCCTTTTGCAGTAATTTATTACCGAATGAAAAACATGTTCCCATAATATTTCTTTTGTTTTAATTGATTGATGCTTATATAATTTCAATACAAATAGCCCCACCTTGACCACCGCCAATGCAGGCAGAAGCAATTCCAGACTTTTTGTTTCTACGTTTGAGTTCGTAAATCAAATCGGTAGTGATTCTTAAGCCAGTTGCTGCAATGTTATGACCAACTGCAATAGCCCCGCCATTAACATTAGTTCGGTCTCTTGGTAATTGCAACTCTTTCTCCACTCCAAGATATTGAGCGGCAAAGGCCTCATTTACTTCAAATAAATCAACATCATCCATCTTCATTTCTAATTTTGCCATAAGATTCTTTATCGCAGGAACAGGCCCTTGCCCCATGATTTTCGGATCAACAGTAGCAAATTCATAACCTTTAATTACAGCCAAATATGGGATTTTGTTGTTGTCGGCATATTCTCTGTCCATCAAAATTGCACAGGCCGCACCATCACTAATTTGGCTCGATGTACCAGGGGTAACCATACCATCTGCTTTTAAGAGAGGACGAAGATTTTGCAATTCCTCAATACTAATATCATATTTGGTGCCCTCATCTTTCCAAACACAAAGAGAATTTCCTGCCTGATCAACAGTGTCGACAGTGAAAATTCCTTTATTATAATCGTGAGCCTTACTCTCCTTGTTGAATCTGTTCCATTGCTTTGATTGAGCATCTTTAGCTCGCACATGACTCAGATAGGAAAACTCATCGCAATCCTTGCGACTAATTCCAACCAAGGTGCCGTATTCTTCAGCAGTTTTTGGCATCAATGTTTTATGAAGATTATGATTGAAACCCTCAAGCAAATAATCTTTCATCTTAGCATCTTCAAAATCCCAAACGCCATCTTTCTTCCTTCTACCCTGATGGATAAGGTTGGTGCGCGACATGTTTTCTGTGCCAAAAGAAATAACACAATTAGCGTTTCCTAAGAGTATGGCATCAAAAGCATCAGCAATAACCTGAAAGCCGGTACCACAAATACGCAAGGTGGTTTTACCTGGTGCAACATTTAGGTTATCCGTATCATTAAATTTCTTTGCGGTTCGAGCAGCCACATTTCTTGGTAAATAAATTTGTTGATTTTCCGAATCGATATAAATCATTCCGGCAACCACCTGATCGATTTTAATCTTCTTCAAATCTATTTTCGAACGATTGATTGCTTCTGTCATCGCTAAAACTGCTAAATCCTCAGCAGAAATGTCGTTATAAAAACCGCCATGCTTACCAATAGGAGTGCGGGCAGCACTTACAATTACGACTTCTTTTTGTTTCTTTGCCATTTTGAAATTATTATTTGGTATTTTTTTCTATTTGATATTAAGTAGAACACATCCATACGCCGCAAGAAACTGTGATTTCGCTGGGCTTACAGTGTTGTTAAATTTATTTTTGAATAATTTGATGATGATGGGATGATTGTCGGGGATACCTCCTGTAACAACAAGGAAATCTTCAACTAAAGCCAGCTCAAAACTCCTTTCAATAACTGAATTATAAACTCCCAAAACTATGCCCGGCATATTTGAACCGTTTTTTATCATCCCGATAATTTCCGAAACAGCGAAAACAGTACAAAAACTATTAATCCTAATTTCTTCCGAAGCTTCTTCAGCAAATTCATTAAACTCCAGTGCTGAAATATCCAATCGGAAAGCAATTTCTTCGAGGAAAGAGCCAGTGCCGGCGGCACATTTACGGTTCATTTTGAACTTATCAACCTGCCCCTGACTATTAATTTTAATGAATTTGGTGTCTTGCCCTCCAATATCAATTACTGAACAAGGTTTTTTATAGATATCGTAGACTGCCTTAGAAAGGGCAATGATTTCCGAATTTGAAACTAAGGGAACCGTGAGTTTCTCACGACCATAACCACAAGTATAAATCGGGTATTCAATTTCGTGTTGAGCCGAAAAATGTTCAATAACCTTGAGCGAAGCTTTGTTGAAATCGAAACCAGTTCGCGAAACAAAATAATCAACGATTTCCTTTTGCTCGTTGACAAGCACACCCTTGGTGAAAGACGATCCCAAATCAATTCCTATCCGATGCATCTTGTTTTTTATTTAGTAGAGATTATTTCGTGATAAAAATTACTTTGAATTGGACAGCTGCTGAATAAATGTTTCTATCGAAATAATGCTTTGTTCTTCGCTATAGCACCTCGAATCGTTTAAATCGCCATGGATTTCTATAAACGGAATTTTAGTTTTCTCGAGCAATCTGTTCTGCAAACCATAACGATTGTTGGAGTTTCGGGGGCAGGTTTTCGATTCGTGGTAGATGATGCCGTCGATAGAAAAATCGGAAAGGAGCTTTGTTAACACCTTTTCTTTTTCTTCGTCGGCCCTCACAATGAAGAGTTTGCAATAGGCAAGAGCCGAAGACTCGAAAGGATCGCTTGGATCCAAATCATCGAATATCCAGCTATTGCAATAAGTTGACGCAACAATGCAGGTGTCAAGTGCGGCAAACATTTTAGCATTGCTGCTAAGCTTATACCATAATGGCATACCGTCCCAATAAATCCGGAAACGTTCGTTGGGGATAGCGCTAATATTATTCTTAATCCTATCTTGAAGTTCAGCAAGTAAAATTGTATAATAATCAATTGCATATTGTGTTCCGCGCATCACAACAATGGGCCCCATATGTATTGCAGAATCGAAGAAAGTGATAGGAGAGGGGATGTTCTGTGCAGTTTCCAACACCTTACGCCAGAGCACACAGCCGTCGTGCGACTTAGCTATTACGTCTCTGAATTTATCAATATCAAACTTTTGAGTAGCAACTTTTTCTAACTCAGGAATGATTTCTTTGAATTGCTCAGCAACCGTGTGAATGATGCTGGAGGAAAGTTGATTTATGCAAAGAGGCGTATTAATTTCCAGAACCGGAACATTAAAGTGACGCGCATAATAACTAAACCAATCGCCAACTTCGCGACATTGATTGGTGTTGTAAACCAGAATGTCGGGTGTGGGGATGGATTTAAATCCACTCTTTTGAAGTGGAGTTTCGTTTTGCAGAAACGCGCCAATGTCGCTGGTTAAATAAGAACAAATATCAGGAGAAAAACCATGAGCAACGGCAGTTGGAATATATTTATCGGCTGTTTTGGATGCTCCGAGCATGGCTCCATGGTTTTCGGGGAAATACACTTCAAACCCCATGGAATACAAAAGCTCGGCAGGGCCAACACTCGTACACCAAGCGATCTTTTTATTCCTGGTTTCTTCAGCAGTTTTGAGTCTGTTGAAGTAATCATCCATAGTAATCCGTAGATTAGCGGTTGATTGGAGCTTTAATATTTCGGGCTTATCTGACATATTTATTTGTTTTTCCAAAAGGGTATTCTTTTTTCGAGGAAGGAGTTGATTCCTTCGTTAGCATCTTCGGTTTCCATGAGTTCATTTACAAACATATCGGTAAATGCCGGGAGGTTTTTGTTCATGAAATAATCGAAGGAGGCTCTAACGGCTCTTGTTGCATATCTTAAGGAAGATGCGCTTTTTGGTAATATGTTTTTTGAAATCCATTGGTCGATTTCTATATCCATAATTTCTTTGCTTTCGTATATTTCGTTGAGCAATCCAATGTTTTTTGCTTCTTCTGCAGAGATTATTTTCCCGGTAATGAGGAGTTCTTCGGCTCTTGCGTTTCCTATTTTAAGGGGCAAGATGATGGATGCTGGTGGTGCGAATACGCCCAGAATTATTTCGGGTTGGCCCAACTTTGCTGTCTTATCGGCAAATAAGAAGTTGCACATTAATGGCAATTCTAAGCCTCCGCCCAGGCATTGCCCCGATATTTTGGCAAGTGTGGGGATGTGTAAATCGATTAATAAATGAAATATTGTATGGAAAGTAGTTAGCATTTTGAGGGCATTCTCTTTCGTGTGTTCTTCAACGCTTGCCCCGAAGGAGAAGTGATTTCCTGCTCCTTCGAATGTGATTAGTTTTAAATCGTTTCTGGTTTTAAATGATGTTAATGTGTCGATTATTTCGTTCATCATAATATCATCTAGCACGTTTCCTTTGCCTGCGTCAAGGATTATTTGTGCAACGGAACCTTCGTAGGCATATTCAACTCTTATTTTTTGCATAATTATGTTTGATGAGGGTTATTATTGAAATTGTGGAGATATGGCTTTGATTAATTCGTCGTTCCATTCGTGTCCTTCGGCTAACATTTGGCGTAATTTCACAAAGTCGGCTTCTCTGTTGTCTTTTGGGCCGTCGTTAAAGGCTCTAAATCCAGCTTTTCCTTCTGTCATCATGTTTAGGGCTAACCAATCGCGGTTGCTTTCTTTATTTTTATCCCAGAATTCGAGTTTATGCTTGCGCAGCGAATTGATGGTTTTGCTCAGGCAATTGGGCATAGTATAGAGCAGTTTCGTGCAATATTTATCCACAACTTCATCCAAAGCGCTTAGATCCACAACCCCCGATTTCATTATTTCCTTAGCTTTTATAAGATCTTCGCCCGTTTTCGATTTACCATAAATGATATGGCCTTTATCGTCGACCCATTTATCGACATGCACCATTGGGTTTGCGATATATTCGCCATTTACCTTTAGGGCTGGAACCACTTCGGTGAGTAATCCGTAGTGTAGAGCCTCGTGTGCCGACCAAGGATCGCAAACCGTGCACGAAAACATGGCGTTTTCGATGCCCACGAAAAGGGGCAAAAAGTCGGTGGAACCCCCGTCGGGAGCGCTACCATGCTTTGGGCCTGCCTGACCGAAACGCGCCAAATCTTGTGAAATAGAGAAATCGCAAGCCATGCCAATTTCCTGACCTCCGCCAATGCGCATGCCATTCACGCGGCAAATCACGGGCTTGTCGTTCATTAATATAGACGAAACCATATCACAGAAAAGCCGCATGTATTGTTTATACTCCTGAGGATTGCCGGCATAATACTCGGCATATTCTTTTGTATTTCCGCCCGTGCAGAAGGCCTTATCGCCCACGCCAGTGAAAACAACGGCCACAACGCTTCTATCGTTCGACGATTCGCGCATGGCAAGGATAACTTCTTTCACAGCATCGGTGGTGTAAGAGTTATATTGTGCAGGATTATTCAGCATTATCCAGGCGTTATGCAGCCCACTAATGGCTTGCCCTTGCTTATCTTTGCAAGGACGCAGTTCGTAAATTATATGTTGGTAGGTATGTTCTACCAGATTATGACTTGCTAACATAGATGTTTTATTAATTGTATTTATATTCTATTTAAAATCAGGGACTAATATAGTTCTCTTTTTATATTTATGATGAAGGGTATTCTGAAATACCTCATTGATTTGCGACATTGGAATGAGCTCGATAAAATCTTCAATTTTGAGTTTATCGCTTGCAATTAGGTCGATAACTTCAGGATAAAGCTCTGGTTTACATCCCCAAGTGCCTATTACTTTAGCATCGAAAGCCATGAGATTGCTCAGCCGAACCTCGGGTTTTTCCATCGTAAAACCGACGATAGAAAGCGTCGAAGTATAGGTTAGAAGATTGTAAGCGAGTTCTTGCCCGGCTTTGGTGCCTGATATTTCGAAGATTTTCCAACCATAGCGCGAAGCATTGAGTTCTTTAGCAATTTCAATGACTTTCCCCTTAATGGTTTTAAAATCAAGATCCTTAATATTAAGAATGGCATCGACTCCATTTTTCTTTGCGCTGGCTAGTTTTTCATCGTCGAGATCTATTGCGAGCACTTTGGCGCCCATAATTTTAGCAATAAGCGCTCCGTAAACTCCCACGCCACCCACGCCTATCACTATGGCAAGGTCGCCGGCTTCGAGCTCCGACTTTTTCAGCACCTGATAGGGTGTTGAAATAGCATCGGCAACCACGGCCAGTTTTTCAAGAGGGTATTTTTCGAGAACAGCATCGGGTACGAGACATAAAAACTTTGCCGGGACTTTAATATGCGAAGCGAAACCACCGTCGAAATCGTTGCCGGGCATTAGCTGCTTCTGACACATATTGCTACGGCCTTTCTTGCAAAGCTCGCATTCGCCGCAAGGAAGCACGGCCGGAATAATCACATTCTTATTGAGCCACTCGGAAGGTCCGGCAATCACCTTGCCGCTAATTTCATGACCAAGAGTTAGGGGTAATTCTTTTTTCGTTTTAACGCCAAAGTGCCAAAAGCTTAAATCGGTGTGGCAAACACCGCAGCCCGATATTTTTATAAAGGCTTCATCTGGATTTAATTCGGGAAAGGGGCTTTCAACTAATTGAAAGTCGGCTTTTAACTCTGACATTTTCCACGAATACATTTTATCTTCCATATTGATATTGTGTTGATTGGTTTTTGATTGATAAAAAGGTTTTGATTTGATATATTGATTTTCTTAGGTCTTTTATGATGTTTTGCACATCTCTAATTAAAAATATTTTGAGTTATTTTAGCTTTATTTTGAGTTTTATCAGCGCTAACGCGAGTCTCGTGCCAATTGATGAGAGTTTCGTGCCGGCTGACGCGAGTCTCGGGAAAATTGACGCGAGTCTCGTGCGGATTTACGAGAGCCTCGTCCTGATTGACGCGAGCCTCGTGCCGATTTACGCGAGTCTCGTTCCGATTTACGAGAGCCTCGTGCGGATTTACGAGAGCCTCGTGCGACTTATTATGTGTCTCGTTAAGTCTATTATAAGCCTCGTGCGACTTATTATAAGCCTCGGTAGGTCTATTATAAGTCTCGTTAAACCTATTATTAGCTATAATAGAATTATTATAAACCTCGTGCGAGTTATTTAGAGCCGTCATAAAGCTATTGTAAGTCTTAAAAATGATATTATAATATTCGTAACTCATTAAAAAATAATCCTAAACCCTGAAATTTCCATTGTTGTAAATGTGCAGCATCTAAATCAAGCAAATAGTTGACGCAATTTAAACTGCAAGGTTTTTTTAGAGCTAAACACATATCTCAGAAATCATTATATTATATATTTAACCCAACCCGTGCATAATTCTGTTCTTATGCGTAATCGAGCGAACAAGATTGGTAAACGTAAGATTCAGCGGGGTTTTAATATAATGTTTGCGGCCATACTCAACAATCTTGCCATTCATATAATCGATTTCGGTTTCTTTCTTGTTGATTAAATCGACAGCCAGCGAAGGCATGTGATTACCAGCATTCTTCAGATAACGAATGGCCAGCTTCACGAAATTATCGGGAAGCTTAATTTCTTCAGCCTTAGCAACTTCAACGGCTTCATAAATTAATTGCTCAACAATTTCCAAGGTGTCGGGATGATCCATAGCCTCTTTCATGGTTAAATTAGAAATGGCACACAAAGGACTTAGAGCGGCATTGAGTATGGTTTTCTCCCAAATCTTATCGATAATCTCGAAAGAACCAACACTTTCGGTTGTGAGGCCAACGCTGGACATAACCGCGGCTATTCTCTTAGCAACCTCGGGATGCGAATCGTCTACAGAACCGATGTAATTAGGCGGATTGAAGAAACTAACCGAAGTCACATTTGGGGCATGGAGATTGCCGGCAAAATTCACCACCATCCTTAATATTTTCGACTCGTCGAACTGAGCCACATACTTGCGGCGAATGCCAATACCGTTTTGTGCAATCAACAAAAAAACATCTTTTTTACCTGCAAGCTTAATTTGCTCGAGTATGCTGTCGACATGATAACCCTTAACAGCGCTAATCAAAATGTCGAAATCATGCTCCAATAAATCCTGAAGCGAACTGTAAACATGCTTAAAGTAAGCCTGTTTTTCAATCCTGTCCACAAGTTCAATCCCCGAATTGCGGATGAGCGCGAGCTTGTTTGTATCATAATCCGTAATGGCAACCTCGCATCCTGCATCCTTTAATTGCACCGCAATCGTTTGCCCAACTGGTCCAAGCCCAATAATACCAAAGCTTAAAGGTTTTTCTGTCATAACATTTTGTTTTATTTGTGTATTTATAATTGAATTCTAAGTGTTTTAAATAATAATGCGGGCATCAACAGCGCAAACTCTTTTGGTGTTGGCAAAAATGGGATTCAAATCCAACTCTTTTATCTCTGGAAAATCAGTCACCAAAGCCGAAATACGTTGCAAAATTTCCATCACACCTTCTTTATTAATGCCCCGCTTCCCCCTGAAATCGTTGAGCAGCACAGCCGATTTTATGTTCTGAAGCATATCTTTAGTGTCGACATCTGTGAGAGGTGCAATCTTGAAAACGACATCTTTATAAACTTCTACCATAATTCCGCCCATCCCAAACATAATCAAATGGCCCAAGCCTTCTTCTGCCTTAACGCCAATAATCAACTCGAGCCTATCGTTGAGGCATTCCTGAATGAAAAACTTAAGGTCGGGATAATTAAATTTACTTTTCATGAGCTGAGCCACATTTTTAGCATCCTCGCTATTGGTAATATTGACAAAAACACCCCCCACATCACTTTTGTGAATGATGTTTTCGGAGTCGGCCTTAATCACGACAGGGTAACCAATTGCTTCAGCCTTAGTTACAGCATCCTCCACCGAATCAGCAACAGCCCATCTGGCTATAGGGATATTGTAAGCCTCCAAAATCTGATACACCTCACTTGCGCTTAAAACTTCTTTATTAGCATTCTTTGCTGCCGCGAAAATGATTTTGGCCTTAGCCTTATCAACACCACCCTTATTGTTTTCGAAACGAATTACCGTACCTTTCTCTCTTGTTCTGAGGTCGTTATATTTTGACAGAGCCACAAGTGCCTTAGCCGCAGTTTCAGGATAATCAAAGCAGGGAATTCCCCCCTCATCCAAAATAGCGGTAGTTTCTTTCCAGTTCTTTTTATCGGTGATATAATTGCAAACAATGGGCTTTTTCTGCATTTGGCTTATGGCCGAAATTTCTTTTGCCACACTCACACAATCAACAAAAGGAGGGGTAACAAAGGTCAAATATATGCTGTCGATTTGCTCTTCCTTCATCATAATCTCGATGGCGCTTTTGAAATGCGAAGCCCCAGCAGTGGCCACCACATCAAGAGGATTATTAATCGAAGCGGCATCCAACATAGTGACTTTTAAATTTCTGATAGCCGTTTTCGAAAGAGGAGGGAGGCTCATACCACCGCTCACAAGTTCATCGGTTGCAATGATAGCAGGGCCGCCGGTATTCGTAATCATGCCCACATTTTTCCCCTTAGGAATAGGTTGCGACGAAAAAGCAACAGCAGCATGGCAAATTTCTTCAAGATTCGAAAACGAAAGTATCCCAGCCTTCTGAAAGATAAGCTCCATCGTAATTCCTCCGGCCAAACCCCCGGTATGCGATTTTGAAGCGGCAGCACCTTTCTCGGTTCTTCCGGCCGAAATGGCAAGTATGGGCTTCTTGGCAGCAACTTCTGTAGCAACATCCATAAATTCTTTGGTGTCGCTCAAACTTTCAATATAAAGTATGATGACTTTAGTTTTCTCATCATCGCCATAAAACCTAATGATTTCAGGAATAGAAATATCCGAAGCATTACCATTTGAAGCATACAGCCGCATCCCGATACCCATATCATGCAACACCTGCATGATAATAGCACCCACACCCCCGCTTTGGGCAACAATAGAAATGCTCCCCGGTTTGAAATACGTAAAAGTGAAATTGCAATACGCCTGCAAATCGGGGTCCGAATTAATAATCCCTTGGCAATTCGGCCCGAAAATTCTGATATTATATTTTTTAGCTCTTGCCAGAAAGTCAATTTCCAAAGCAAGACCTTCCTCGCCCATTTCTTTAAATCCCGCGGTATTGATAATAATAGCTTTTACACCTTTTAAACCACAGTTTTCAACTTCCTGTGGCACATAAGGAGGAGGAATAACTATATGCACAAGCTCAACCTCTCCGGGAATATCTAAAATCGATTTGTAAGCTTTCAACCCCCTGATTTTATCCTCTTTAGGATTCACAGGATATATCGGCCCCTTGTATTTATAATGAATTAGATTCTTGATAATAACATTTCCAATGGAAAACTCTTTTGAAGAGGCCCCAATTAAGGCAATCGATTTCGGTTCAAATAAGGCTTTCAGTTTATTGCTCATACAATACTATTTGCTTTTTTAATTTGTAATATTATTAATCTCAAAAAAAACTCCCATCAAAGTTTCTGAATATTTTGCTTCATTATTGGCGTGAAGAATCAAACAAGAATTTGTCTTATTTTGAAACACTTCACTTTCATTGTTCATTTCTTTGTTCATAACCACATTTCTAATACTAGCAATAATTTCTTTAGGTGTTTTATCCTGGTTTAGGATTTTAATAATCCTTCTAAATTCCATGTTAATGTATTTAATTATGCAAAGATAATATAATCTGATTCACCTAGAAAAAAATCGAAAAAAGCTAACTTAAACATTAAAGGAATGAATATTAAAAATATTAATTTAAACATTATACATAGGAAAATAATTATTTATTCTAAACGGATATGAAAATACCATTATCTATTTATTTATATTTAATGGTGTTAAATCAGGAGTAAACGTCAGCCCTTTTACTAAAACATAAGCCGCCTGGAGATAAGAAGTCGGGCAAAGAGGAAAACATTCCATGCAAGAACTACATTCCTTTTCTGCGATATGAGGGATAAAACAAATCTCCTTATTTACACCTCTATTAATAAACCCAAGGGCATTCAATTGTTTCACTTCGGCACAATACCGCACACATAGGCCACAATGCACACAAAACGAAGCTTCTTTTTCGAAACGATTTTTATCAGCCCCATATTCATGCGCCAAATCCTGCAACGATGGCGAAGCGGGAGCATGAGCCAACAACAATTCGAGAATAGTCTTACGTATCCTATTAATTTTCTCAGAACGTGTTTTCACCACAATGTTTTCTTCTACAGGATACACACAAGATACCACCAGCTTTGAAGCACCTCTTGATTCCACCTCAACAATACACAAACGACAACCTCCGTAAGGTATAAGTTTCTCATTATGGCAAAGTTTGGGGATTTTCATGCCAGCTTTTTCAGCAGCAGTAAGAACGGTATCGCCTTCTTTTGCTTTTACTTGTTTGCCGTCTATCTCTAATTGAATCTCACTCATAATATTATGTTTTTAATTGAGCATTCTTTGTTCTTCCAAAATCTCATCTGGAAGAGGCTCTCCCGAAATCTTTTTCACAGCACCAAACTTGGCAGGACACACTTCAAAACAGGTTCCGCAATTGGTGCATGTTTCCTGATTGATGATGTGTATCTTCTTCTTGTCCCCATCAATAGCATTCACAGGACATTTCTTCATGCAAATCAAACAAGCACGGCATTTTTGTGGATCAATATAATAGCTGATAAGATCTTTGCAATACAAGGAAGGACATTTCTTATCATGAATATGAGCCTCATATTCATCTCTAAAGTAACGCAAAGTACTTAAAAAAGGATTTGGAGCACTTTTGCCCAATGCGCAAAGTGAAGCTTCCATAGCCGTTTCAGAAAGAACTTCCAGAAGCTCAATATCCCCTTCTTTTCCTTTTCCTTCGGTGATGTTGGTGAGTATCTTATGCATTTGGCGTAAACCTTCACGGCAGGGAACACATTTCCCGCAGGATTCATCTGTCAAAAAATTGATGAAATAACGGGCAACATCCACCATGCAGGTATCTTCGTCCATAATAATCATCCCACCCGAGCCCATCATAGAGCCTGCTGCGGTAAGTTCGTCAAAACCTACTTGCAAATCCAATTGATCTTCAGGAATACATCCTCCAGAAGGTCCACCTGTTTGAACTGCTTTAAATTTTTTGCCGCCGGGAATTCCTCCACCTATCTTATAAATAATATCTCTAAGCGTCATCCCCATAGGAACTTCCACAAGACCTGTATTGGTAATTTTTCCTACTAATGAAAATATCTTGGTACCCTTGCTGCCTTCCGTGCCGATTTGCGTAAACCATTCAGCACCTTTATTGATGATAAGCGGAATATTTGCCCAAGTCTCTACATTATTTAGAACACTAGGCTTATCCCACAAACCTTTGATATTCGAACGAACATACTTCGGGCGAGGCTCTCCAACTCTTCCTTCCAAAGCTGTCATCAAAGCGGTGGATTCTCCACAAACAAAAGCACCTGCTCCCTGATGTACCTTAACTATAAAATCGAAGCCTGAACCCAATATGTTTTTGCCCAATAAACCCAATGCCTCAGCCTGATGGATAGCCGTATTTATGTTTTCAACAGCTAGAGGATATTCCTGCCTGACGTAAATATAGCCTTCATGAGCACCCAGTGCATAAGCGCCAATAATCAATCCCTCTAAAATGGCATGAGGATTGCCTTCAAGCAAAGCCCTATCCATATAAGCGCCGGGATCGCCTTCATCTGCATTAACAATAACGTATTTGGTTTCTTCAGGAGCATTGCGCGAACCTTCCCATTTGCTTCCAGCCAGAAATCCTCCACCCCCACGACCACGAAGCTTCGACTTCTTTACTTCATCCAACACATGTTCGGATGTCATAGCCGTTAAAACTTTAGCCAAAGCAGAATAACCATCTATTGCCAGATAATCCTCAATACTTTTGGGGTCAATGCTTCCGTTCGAACCAAATACCAGTCTGTTTTGATGTTTATAAAAAGGTATTTCCGATTCGTGAACTATTTTTTCCTGTGTTTCAGGATTTATATACAGCAAACGGTCAATAACTTTTTTACTGTCCGTTGCCTGTGAGACAATTTCAGCTACATCTTCGGGTTTGATTTGTAAGTAAGTTGTTTCGTCAGGATGTTTCACAATGATGGGTCCTCGTTCGCAGAAACCGTGACAACCTGTTTTGCGGATACCCAATGTATCCGTTAATCCTTGTTTTTGTATTTCTTCTTCTATTCTGATACCTACTTCTTCACTACCGGAAGCATTGCAAGCCGAACCGCAACAAAGCGTTATGGTTGTTTTTTGGGGATCTCTTTTGGA
Source organism: uncultured bacterium (assembly GCA_903922465.1). Classification (GTDB taxonomy): domain Bacteria; phylum Bacteroidota; class Bacteroidia; order Bacteroidales; family CAIXTV01; genus CAIXTV01. The sequence continues at coordinate 8,837 of CAIXTV010000179.1, read as the reverse complement.
GATAATAGATTGACGTAATTTTTGTAGTTCTTCCGCTGATTGTATCTGTTTCATAATGCCCCCTTATTCATAGCTTTTTAATACTTCGGAAGTTTCGCTTACAGTAAGTTTGCCGTGAGTTTTCCCATTGATTTCCACAACAGGTCCAAGAGCGCAGCAACCAAGACAATTGACCGTTTCAAGGCTGAATTTCATATCCACATCAGTTTCACCGGGTTTAATGCCTGTGAAATCTTCCACTGTTTCCAAAATACGTTTAGCCCCACGAACATGGCAAGCTGTTCCCATACAAATATGCACCTCATTACGACCTTTAGGCACTAAACTAAACGCTTTATAAAAGCTCGCAATATGCATGGTGCGGGTTATTGGCACTTGCAATCTATCGCTAACATGTTCCAAAACTTCTTTTGGAAGCCAATGATTCTCGCTCTGAATTTCTAACAAAACCTGAATAAGCGAACTTGCGTCACTCTGATGCTTATCTATTATCTGATCTATTTTTTCAATTTCCATTTCTTTACTTTAAAATTCCAAATGCCAAAAGGCAGATTTGTCCTAGGTCACTGTTACTATCCTTAAGCTATTGCATATAATTTGCTTTCAACATCGTATTTAACCAATCCTTGCTTTGAAGAATTATTCATGTGTTTAGCCACTTCTGATGGAGTTAAACCTAACAGATGTGCAATTTCGCCTGTTGAAAGGTTTTTCTTTTGTAACAGCAGGGTTATTTGGCTTTGTGTTAATTTGTCGAGGATTATTTCTTCGAACAAGCGCTCAAATTCTTCACTATGAAAAAACTTGTGATAGGCTTCCTCCGAACGTTCGGTCACCTGAAGTCTTTGAGTTAAAACAAGCTTGATAAATGGAACGATTCTTTTGATGGCTTCAAGTTTAAACGCTAATGTTTCATGGTCTATGCCTTCGGATTTCCCTATAGGTCCCAATTTGGTAAGTTCAGTGCTATACTCATTCATGAAATTGGCAAAACGTATGCCTTCCCCAGCAGAAACCCATTCGATTCTCAATCGTTCCTGATGAATACCATTATGTTTAAGTATCTTTCGGAACACCTGAACCATGCTATAAGCATTAAAATTACCATTGGTTACATAATGACAATCACACAAATGGCAACCGCCGACAAACACGCCATCCTGTCCGTTTTCAAAAGCTCGTAAGATATGAAACATGTCAACACGGGCAGAACACATCACGCGTATCAACCGAATATGAGGCGGATACTGAAAACGAGAAACACCACAAAGATCTGCTCCTCCGTAACAACACCAATTGCAAATGATTCCTATTATCTTTGGTTGAAAATTATGGTCTGCACTCATTATTTAATTTGTTTTCTAATTGTTTCATCGAAAAAATCTATTTCATTTCAATTGCTGCGTCAATTTGATTCAGCAATTCTTCATCCGTATAATGTTTTAAAGATATGGCAGATGTTGGGCAAACGACATTGCATAGACCATCGCCTTTGCATAATACTGAATTCACTTGCGCCTTGTTGGTATCGCTGAAATCAATGGCACCATAGGTACAAACGGCAATACATGCTCCGCATGAAACACAAGAATTATCATCCACCTCGCACACAGAACCGGATGCAGTTACAGTGGCTTGAGATAACAACGCCACTGCCCTACCTGCAGCGCCATAAGCCTGACTAATTGCTTCCGACATGTGTTTGGGATAATGGGCTATTCCACAAAGGAAAACACCTTCAGCAGAAAAGTCCACTGGTCGTAGCTTCATGTGTGCTTCCTGGAAAAATCCATCTTGATTTAATGGCACTTTAAACAAACGCGATGCTTCATAACTTCCTGCAGAGGAAACTACTGCCGCAGCCAACGAAAGAATATCCGCATCAATAACAAGGTCTTTCCCTAAAATCGGATCGGCAACACAAACACGTATCATTTCCGTACCACCTTCTGTAACCACTTCCACTTTAGGCTTATTTTCCGGTTCATACCGAATGAATTTTATGTTCTTGCCGGCTGCCTCACGATAATAATCTTCGCTATAGCCGTAGGTTCTGATATCTCTAAAAAGGATATAAAGATCGAGTTCAGGGTTTGTATCTTTCAGTTTCAAAGCATTCTTAATGGAATGTGTGCAGCAAACACGGCTACAATAATTCCGATCTTCCTGTCTGCATCCAACACATTGTATCATAACAAGACTTTTGGCTTCGAGAAGATTGGAATCTTTCAGTGCAAGTTTTTCTCCCAACTCTACAGAAGTCATCACTTTGTCATTAGTTCCATAAAGATACTCCGTTGGTCGGTATTCTACAGCGCCTGTTGCTAATATAGCTGCCCCATGTTTTATCACTTTGGTTCTACCTTCTGTTTTAACTGTAGTGATAAAGTTACCCACATAACCCGAAACGTCTGTGATACTTGCACTGTGAGAAACAAAAACTAATGGATGCTGATACACCTTACGGATTAAATCCTTTAAATATTCCTGAACATCCAATCCTTCCAATGTGGTCGGAATTCTAAGTGCCATGCCACCAAGATTGGCTTCCTTTTCCAACAAATGAACTTCAAATCCTTGATTGGCTATACTTAAAGCGCTCGTCATACCGGCAAGTCCGCCACCAACCACCAATGCCGTTTTATTGACAGGCAAATCAAATTCCTGCAAAGGTTCGAGATAAGCAACTCTGGCAACTGACATACGCACCAAATCCTTGGCTTTCTGAGAAGCTTCTTCCTTTTGTTTGGAATGTACCCACGAACAATGTTCTCTAATGTTAGCAAAATCAAAGAAGTATTGATTAAGTCCTGCTTCTCTCAGGGTATCCCTGAATAAAGGTTCATGTGTTTTGGGAGTACATGCTGCCACAATCACACGGTTCAATTGTTTCTCTCTAATAGTATTTGAAATCTGCTGAGCAGCATCTGTGGAACAAATAAAAAGTCCTTCTTCTGCATGAACCACATTTCCGAGGGTTTTGGAATAATCAACCAAGCCGGGAATATCCACCACACGACCAATATTTGCACCACAATGGCAGGCAAATACTCCTATTTTCAATTCTTCTTCAGAAACATCTCTTTCTTCAGGATAAACACGTTCCTTAGACAACTTTCCGCGTCGCGCTCTTAAAAGTTCTCCTACCAAGGCATTTGCTCCGCTAGCTCCTACAACAGATTCAGGTATATCCAATGGTCCTTGAAATGCTCCACTGATGAAGATGCCAGGGCGAGATGTGTTTATAGGTGATGTGGCATTGATATCACAAAAATTATGAGCGTTAAGCTCTATGCCGAATATCTGTGAAAGACTGTTTACATTAGCAGGAGGAATTAAGCCAACACCAAGCACTATCATATCAAATTCCTCTTCTTTCACGCCTTCATCGGCTGTGGAATACTTTATGGTTACATTATTTGTCTCAGGAATCTCCCTCCCTACTGTAACATAACTTCTGATGAAAGTAACGCCCGGCAGGTTTTCAGCCCTTTGATAAAATCGTTCAAAATCTTTTCCATACGAGCGAATATCATTATGAAAAATCATTGCCTGCATATCCGCGTCATGGTCTTTGGCTAAAATAACCTGCTTCTGTATATAAGTACAACAAACAGAGGAACAATAGCTATTACCGCCTTCAGTAGTTTGGCGCGAACCAACACAATGTATCCATGCTATTTTATGGGGATGTTTCAGATCAGAGGGTCTTAATATCTCCCCAACATGAGGACCTGTAGCACAAAGAAGACGCTCAAAATCGAGACTAGTAACAACGTTTTTATACTTTCCATAACCATAATCGCCTCTAACTTCAGGATGATAGACATCGTAGCCGGGAGATAAAACAATTGCACCCACTTTTACAACCCGCTTCTCAGGTTTTTGATGTAAGTCAATGGCGTTCGTCTTACACACACCAATACAAATTGAACACTTGCCTTCTTTCAAGAAAAGACAAGCATCATCAATATAAGGAACAAGCGGTACCGCTTGAGAAAAATAGATATGAGTGGCTTTGTTGGTTGATAGATTCTGATTAAAAGGATCAGGAATCTGCACAGGACAATATTCCGCACAAACAGTACAGCCTGTGCATTTTTCTTCAATAATATATCTTGGTTTCTTATTAAGCGTAATGGTAAAATCCCCGGCTTCTCCTTCCACATTAACGACTTCGGTATAAGTCAGGATTTCAATATTGGGGTGTCTATCGCATTCAATAAACTTCGGAGATTCAATGCACATAGAACAATCATTGGTAGGAAAGGTTTTGTCCAATTGAGCCATTTTACCGCCAATTGTAGGTGATTTATCAACCAGATACACTTTATAGCCTGTAGTGGCAAGATCAAGAGCAGCTTGAATGCCGCTTATGCCTCCACCTACGACAATAACATCTCCAAAATTATTGTCCTCAGAAATCTTTACATGTTGTTCATCCATTGATTCTATTTTTACTTCTTTCTGAATTACTATTTTGATTCAAATTCAAATTGCTTCCTGAATAATTTCCGTTATATCTTTTATTACCAAATCATCGCGATGCTTATGCGATAATAAACTATCCTCAAAATTGGCAATACAATAAGGACAGGAAGTGGCTAATACTTCCGCACCTGCCTCCACAGCCTGATCCAACCTAATATCAGAGAAGCGTTCGCCTTTAGGCGTATCCATCCATATTCTACCACCGCCTCCGCCACAACAAAGACTATCTTCTCTGTAATCTGCCATTTCCTTTAGTTCCAATCCAGCAATCTTATTAAGGATATTCCTAGGCTCATCATAAATCCCGTTGTGTCGTCCAAGATAGCATGGATCGTGATAGGTTACTTTCTTTGCAAATTCCGTATTGGTGAGTTTTAGCCTGCCATTGTTTATGAGTTCCGAAATATATTGCGCTATATGAACCACTTCAAAGTGAACCATGAATTCAGGATACTCATTCTTAAACGTATGATAGCAGTGTGGTGACGAAACCAAAATTCTCTTCACTCCATTATCAATAAAAGTTTTGATGTTTTCCTTAGCCAACTGCACATAGAGCTCTTCATCTCCTGTTTTGCGAATGCTTTCGCCACAACAATTCTCCTTAGAACCCAAAATGCCAAACTTCACCCCTGCTTTATTCAATATGTTGGCTGTGGCAATGGCAACCTTTTTCAATCGGGGGTCATAGCTGAGATAACATCCGGGATAATATAAAATCTCCATTTCTTTTGTGAAAGCTTTCACACCATGACCTTCAGCCCAATCGCCTCGCTTCATTCTATCTTCGAAAAAGGGATTCCCTTCTCCGCTCAAACCTGAACGGATAGCCCGTATGGGATTTACCGATGGTGGATAGATTCCATATTCTGTAGCAATTCGGCGCAAAGCAATGCCCGATTCAACTTGTTTCACATCACGCGGACATGCTTGAGAGCATTTGCCACAGGTGGTACATTTCCATATATCTTCGCCCTCAATCTCCGTCATACCAAAAGTAGCCTCACGGACTAGTTTGCGCATACTAAACCGACTCTGTATATTCCATGGACAAACAGCATCGCATTTTCCGCATTGATAGCAATACTTGAAAGAGTCTCCACCTTTTTCCTTTATGATCTCAATGATTTCTTTATAGTCGGATATTTTTTCCATGTGGTTTCGTAATCATTTTTCTTTGGTTGACTTAATTAATTTAACCTTTTTTTGATTCTGACATGCGAGAAATGATTTCCGATAATTTTTGAATTCCAAATTTGTTTGCCAATGATTCCAATCCAATTTCTAATTCTTCGGGTTTTACTTCTTCTTCAACATCTTCCTCTCTTACTTCATAAATCAGTGCTTCATTCAAACACCATTGAACGCATAAAGGCTTTTCCAGAGTAGGGTCGCTTTCGCACATATCGCATTTTAAAGGGAGGCCTGAATCAGGTTCTTTAAACATGTTTCTTGAAGGGCATGAAGCCCTACAAAATGCACATTCATTATATTCTTTCCCGTCAATTATATATTTATCTCTACCTGCACATTCGGCAACAGCATATTCTCCAGCATAAACAGGAACATAAATGTCTGCAATAGGATCACGAATTACACGAATACGTGATCGTGCAGGATTATTACTGCTATATTTTGGGGATGCATGAAATGCAGAACAGATTACTTCGCAAGCCCTGCAACCATTGCATTTATCAACATCAATGCGAATGGTTTTTATAGTTTTCTTTTTCTTTTTAGTTTTCATGATTCACGTCCTCTGCTTTATCATTCAAGATTCCTCTTTGATGAAAGTCTTCGCTAATATAATCTAATCCCATTTCGTGCAAGTATTCTTTTGTGGGAATGCCATCATTATTCCAACCTTTAAATTTATAATAGGTATCTAAAAGTTCCTTTTCGAGTTCGGGGAATCTTTTTTTCCAATGATTTTCAGGTGGTTTTTCATCCTTTCTTCGCATGCCTCTTCTAATGTTGATGGCTCTTACTAAAGTGCGATATCTTTTGGCTGCCTGGGTGAGTTTTTCTTCATCCATCTCAATTCCTGTACCATTCGAAATAAATTTTGGGTAATTATGAATATGGTAAGGAGGTTTTAATGGAAAGGAAGATAAACCTGAACACATTCCTAGAGCATCATCAATATAATGCATTCGTTCTTGCCAATCGACTATATCGCAACACATTTGAACGGTAGGGTAGAAGGGCATTGATTTTTCGCCTCTTGGTTCCCAATCGAGAAGAATTTGTTTAAACTTTTCGTCGGGTACTTGAAACCAATCTTTTGCAAACTCTTCTCTTTCTTCTCTTGTTGGCCATGGTGCTTGAGGGAATTGCCCTTCGATTTGAGTAATGTTTATTTTCTCACCGGTTGAGTACATTAAGAAATATATTGGATTGAGCATTGAAAGTTTAAGAGGGAGTTGCTCATGTTTTTTAATGTTATTATGTGCATATTCGTGGGCTCCTTTGCCAATTTCTTTAGCTGCCCAATAGGTGCCATTAGCCAATACATCTCCAATGCCCTCTCTTCTAACAATACGATCGAGTAACCAATAAAATTTACCATCGTTATCTTCGGGCATTCCTTCGAAATCTTTATCTGATAAGATTCCGTTTTCTAATAATTCGAGTGCAAAAGCCATTACTTGAGGTGCAGAAAATCCATCAACTCCATATTCAGTTGCTCTTTGAGCTATCTTTAAACCAAAATCGAGATTCGACATGGCAGCCATTGTGTAAGTAAGTTTCGAAAAACATTTCATCATATAGGTTGGAAGTCCCGGAATTGTTATGGTTGCTCCACATTTCATCGGGCAGTTATAACAACTGATAAGACGAACCTGTGCTTTTTCCATGGTTTCTTTCCATTCTTTTTCAACGTCTTCGTTCCAAAAGTCTTTTCTGCGATGACGTGAATTTCCCCACATGAAATTTTCTGTATGCCATTTCTCATCATGTATTCTCATTTCCTGCGGAGAACCAAGTCCTGCTAAAATTGGCATTACTCCTGGGACAGGATTTGCGTTTCTGAATTCTATATATTTCAGAACATCATTACACAATTGCATGAATTCGGCGGGTTTGGCAACATTAACGTCATTAGTTCCGCGAACTACAATTGCTTTGACACCTTTGTCACCCATAACAGCACCTATGCCTCCACGGCTTGCACTTGATCGGCCTTGTTCGATAGAAGCAAAGAAAACTTTATTCTCGCCTGCCAAACCTATTGCAGCAACTTGTGCCTTAGGTTCATTTAACTCTTTGCGAAGTATCTCGGCTGTTTCAATTGCTCCTTTTCCTGTTAGATGTGAGGCGTCGCGCAGTTCAACTTTGTCGTTGTGTATCCACAAATAAACAAGTTTGGACGATTTGCCACGAAGTATCACTTTATCGTAACCTGCATATTTCAATTCGGGGGCCCAAAATCCTCCCATCATTGAAAATGCCATGAGTTTTGTTTGAGGAGAAATGGTAGTTACAATAGTTCGATTGCAACCGGGAGCAGGCGTTCCACATAAAATGCCTGTTCCAAATATCAATAAATTCTCGGGTGAAAATGCTTCAATTTCGGGTGGAACCCTATCCCATAATATTTTGGCATTTGTGCCTAATCCTCCCAAATATAGTTCAGTATCTTTCGGGTCGGTGGCTACTCTTTCGATGTTTCCCCGTGTTAGGTCAATTTCTAAATTAAAACCTGTTTCAGCGTACCTCATTTTTATTCTTTTGTGATTTCAACGGTTTCTTTTAAATGTTTCTTGCAAAATCAGATATTAAAAGCTCTTAATCGCACTGCTCATGCGCTGTTAACGAATTAACAAATAACTTTAATATATACTGCAAAGATAAAAATAAAATGATATGAAGCAAGTTTGAGTGAAAAAAGTTTTGGCTTAGTATGCAATGACTTAGATTTCAATAATACTATATTTGTTTACTTTTCTAATTTTCATAGAGATAACTCAGTATAATATTAAAATTAAAGGCTGCCCATTTGGGAAGAGTCTTTAACTAAAACAAAACAAAAATCATCAAAATAATATGATATTTACGTCAAAAAAACATCCAAAAATATTTGTTTACTCATTTGACCTTCATATAGCATCAAAACAATGAATTTTGTCAATGTCTATGGTTTAGTTTCCTATAAAGTCATGCAAAAAGGAATGCTTACGGGCATTCTTTTTTTTTTGATTCAAATAGGTGCAGGCATTCGGCTGTGCCTTTTGTTTTATGTGTCTTTTTTCTTCTCTGAAATCTTAATCGAATCTTAATGTGATTTTAATTGTGATTTAATTCTGCCAGGCTTGAAGGGCAGTACTTTTGTCACATAATTATTT
>CAIXTV010000178.1 GCA_903922465.1 uncultured bacterium | reverse complement strand
TCGGTATTTAGGCTTTTTGTATCTTTACTCATGGAAAAGTTTGTTTTTGGTTTTGTCACCTCTAAGGTACTCATTATCTTAGATTTAACAAGCTTTTCCTTTTTTTTATGAATTATTCAGGCTAATTAACAATATTAAAAAAGAAGTCATTATTATAAACGACTGCTCATCAGATGATACAGAAAGAGCAATAGAGAATTACATAACTACTAATTCTTCCCTAAATATTCAGTATTTCAAACATAAGAGGAATATGGGTAAGGGTGCAGCATTACATACTGGTATTAGTAAAGCTACTGGTGAATACCTAATTATTCAAGACGCTGACTTGGAATATGACCCCCAAGAATACAATGCTCTTCTAAAACCTGTTGTGAATGACTTTGCAGATGTTGTATATGGTTCACGATTCATAGGCGGTAACCCTCATAGAGTATTATTTTTTTGGCATACAATAGGTAATAATTTTCTTACTTTCATTTCAAATATGTTTACAAATCTGAATTTGACAGATATGGAAACTTGCTACAAATTATTTGACACAAAAATAATTCAGTCAATTAGTTTAAAAGAAAAACGTTTTGGATTTGAACCAGAAGTAACAGCAAAGATTTCACGTGTACCTAATATTAGAATTTATGAAGTTGGCATTTCATATTATGGTAGAACTTATGTAGAAGGGAAAAAAATTGGCTGGAAAGATGGCTTCCGAGCAATTTACTGCATTTTTAAATATGGACTTTTTAAAAAAAGAAAATGAAATTTAAGGTAGAAATAAAGTGGATTACTGCTAGCATTATCATTATTGGTATTGGATTATCAATCATAAACTTTATTAACAATCGCAGTTTATGGCGTGATGAGGCTGCGTTAGCTTTGAACATTGTTAATAAACCAACATATGAATTGTTTCAGCCTCTAGATTATAATCAAGTTGCTCCAGTTGGTTTTTTACTAATTGAGAAACTTTTTGCGTCTTTTTTAGGAAATGCTGATTGGACTTTAAGAATATTTCCGATAGTTTCATTCTTCCTATCAATATTTTTAATTTACTCAGTAACTCAAAAAATATTGAAAAATAAATTATTTGGATTATATACTGCCGCTTTTTTCGCAACGTCCTTATTTATGATATCATATTCATCTGAGGTCAAACAATACATGACTGATGTAACATTTGGATTATTGATATTGCTAGCTACAATCATTTACAATGAAAATGGTTTTAAAAACAAATGGTGGCTCTATTTACTAATTGGCATAGGCTCTGTTTGGTTTTCAAATGTATCTATACTATTACTCTTTTCATCTGGTTTGTATTCTATTTATAAGACACATTATTCTATTGAAAAAAAATATCTGCGACTTGTTATCATATTAAGTATTTGGGTTTTTTCATTTATAACTTATTACACATTATTCATTTATAACCATCCAACAAGGGATACAATGATTAATTATTGGCAAAATGCTGGGGCATTTATGCCTCAAGATATTTTAAACATTGACTTTTACAAATCTCTATACGGCAAGTTCTATATCACTTGGGGTTTATTGGGTTCTCGGATATTTAATTTGTTATTTGTCCCATTTTTGTTTGGGTTGTTCTTTCTCAGCAAGGGGAAAAGGGATTTTTTATTTCTTCTAGTTTTTCCTGTAATACTTCATCTCATTTTATCTTATTTTAAATTATATCCTTTCGACACAAGGCTAATCTTATATTTATACCCTGCTTTATTGATTATAATTTTTAGTGGTTTTTTCTTCATTATCTCTTTTTTCAAGAGTATTCAGCTGTATTTACTTTACTTTTTATCTCTTATAATAGCTGCTAATATTTTCGTTTCAATTCGGCGTGGGTTTCCAATTGAGAAGGAGGAAATTAAAAAATCCATGTTTTATCTAAATCCAAAATTGATTAGAGGTGATAATATTTATGTTTATTATGGAGGAGTGCCTGCGTTTAATTTTTATAAAGATCAATTGAATTTAAAAATAGATAATGCAGACATTCTTTTAGCATCTAATAATAGAAATAATTGGTCAAATTATCGTGAGCCTATTTTGAAATTGAATAACTCAGTATGGGTTTTATTTTCTCATTTATATTGGATTAAAAATGAAGAAAACATGACAGAGGAAGAATTTATACTTAATATTTTTAGAGATGAAGGCTATCAAATTATTGACGAACAAAAATATAGAGGTTCTTCAGTATATCATGTAACAAAAACAATGCCTACGTCCAATCGAGTAGACGGCCCCGCCAGCGTTAACTGATGGGGCGCGCCTCTCACACCACTGCAGTGCGACAAGAAGTCGCTTAATATAACTGTTTAACGTTCTTTGAATGATTAAACCTTGTGTTCCATCACAAGTAGCCTAAGGACACGTGCAGGAAACCATGAAGCAGCCGAAAACATCGCTATGTTTTACAGTTTCTTCGACACTTGCAAAAAAAAACAACATCGATCCCCAGGAATGGCTTACCTATGTCATCAACAACATCAATGATACGAAATCCTCTCAACTCAAAGAACTCCTCCCGCAATTTTTCGACAAGGCTCTACTGAGCTGATATGGGGTTGGTGGGGTGGATACAGTCGAAAAGCAGCCAGAGAGGAAAGATGCACACCGAAAACCACCGATGCAGCACTTGACCGGTAGCTGATGTTGAGTGCTGGCCTTCCTTCCCTCTTGTTAATCCTAATCAAATTCAAATAAATTAACCGGAAACTTATTTTCCTAAATTTAAGATTATTACTTACCGAACAATTGTTTAAGAACTTCTGATGGGTTTACAATGGGGATATACAACTCAGCAAATTTTGTACCCAGTGCGTTTTTTGCGAGTAAAGCCCGGGAGTGGCTAATCGATAAACTTAAAAAGGTTACCAATACATTGTCGGGGATGTTGAATTCATTGGTTTCGGGTTTATGAAAATTGGCCAATTCGAGAAATAAAAACACATTGCTCGTCTTTATTTTCATAAACATATTACCGTGAATTGTATCTGTGAAAAATGTTGTCAGAAGCATTTCTACTGATTTCTCATCCAAATTGATATTAGTAGTGAGTTCAAAACTAATACTGGCAACGGGCGGATTTGCCAATTCGATTTCTTCATTGACAAAAAACTCAACTTCCTTGATTTTCTTTACCGCAATATTTACTTGATTCTGTTCCATTTTAAGCTGCTTCTAAAATGTAGTTTTCTCTCACTTGAGGAATGTTTACTGAATTGGCTGTTTCACCCGATGAGACATTTACTTTCATAGGCATGGTAATTAAATTGAAATATTGTTTGTATTCCATCTCAAAGCGTTTTTGTTGATCTTCTTTAATGAATTCGTTAAGATTTTTAAATTCGAATGCTGGCGCTTTTTCCAATGCAAGTGACAATTCAATCATTTTCTTTAAAGTGTAATTGAAATTACCATTCAGTATTTGTGAGATATAGCCTTTAGTAACTCCAAGCTTTTCTGCAAGCTGGGTCTGATTCATACCTTCTTTTTCAATGTATCCGGCCACCATGCGGTAGATCTCGTTCTGAAGAGTTTCGAACCAGAATTCTTCAGTTCTCAATAATTCGTCTCTTTTAATCATGGTTTTTGTTTGAGATATTCGTTTTTAATTTTCTGGAAGTGTTTGATATCGGCCTTTTGTGTGCTTTTTTTTCCGCCACGCACGATCACATGTCCGGTTTTTTCCTCATGAAACAGATAGACTCGGAGGTGACGGGTTTTAATTTCGTATTCTTTGTCTTTTGCATTTTTTGGTGTTATATCTCTGAATTTAGTTTTAGGCAATAATTTCAAATCAGCTATTTCGTGTAACCTAGCCTCAATGGTTGTTAATTCTGATTTTAAATTGCTTTCAGTTTGAATTTCTTTTTCAAACTCATCGTATTCACAAGTGCCATTGATAAGTAGTTTAAAGAATTTCAACCTACCTTTTATCTCTTTTATTTCTTGTAACGCGAAAGTATACATTTTAGTTTAGTTACAACTAAACATTTTTAGTAAAAAATGCTAAATTGATATTTTTCAGATTCTCAAGCCATTTGGTCTTTAAATTTCAAATTTAACAAATTCAAACGTATCCACCCCACCAACCACATATTTTCATTTCTGACTGGGTAAGTTAGTTTTGCCGGATTATCAGGAAGAAATGAAAACATCGAGATCGGCTTACAAGTTGGGTAAAGTGGAAGAGTGGAAAAGCAGCGGACTTTCCATTGGAGCATTTGCAAAAAAGAATGGGTTTTCCAAAACTGGGTTTGATTATT
>CAIXTV010000177.1 GCA_903922465.1 uncultured bacterium | reverse complement strand
TATTGGAAAGGGTTGAAAAGTCATTAGGTATTCTTTTCAGCCTAGAAAGTATTCCTAATGATACGTCAGGATATCCTAATACTTACTCGGGAATTCCTAATGCTTGCTCAGGTATTCCTAATGGTCTGTCAGGAATTCATTATATAATAGAAAGAATACCTTCTAACTCTCTAGGAATCCTTTTAGAAACAAAAAGCCTTCTTTTAACTTCATCGGGAATACTTTTTGGACCGCCAGGAATTCTTTTCCGGCGAATGTTATTTGCTTTTCATTACCCGGAACGATTCAGAGTTAGCCCTATCGATAGCTTAACTCCACAAAGTAAAAATATCTTAATTATTATGGGTTTACCCTCGAGATTATGTAAACACCCATCTGTAGGTTAAGGAAGCTTTCTGCATTCTTGAGAAGTCATTTTTTCAAATTGCGAAAACTTCCTTCAGAAGCGAAATTTGCAAAAATAATCCTGAATAAAAGATTGTTTTTTGAAAAATCAAACAACATTTACTTCTATTTCCAGCTGCACATCAAACATATTCGATACGCTTTTAGTAATATCATTCGCTAAATGCATAATCTCTTTTCCTGAAGCTTTACCATAATTCACCAAAACTAAAGCCTGCTGGGGATGTACGCCGACATTCTCTTTTCTATAGCCTTTCCATCCACACTTTTCAATTAACCAACCCGCTGCTAACTTATAAGAGCCATCTTCCTGTACAAAAGACTTCACCTCAGAAAATGTTTTCAACAAAGTTTTATGCTTAATCGCATTAACAGTTGGGTTTTTGAAGAAACTACCTGCGTTGCCAAAGATATTTGGGTCGGGAAGCTTCTTTCGACGTATATCACTAATAATCTCACGTACATCGCCCAAGCTTTTAGGAAAAATACTCTCCCCATTTATTCTATCGCTAAGTGATTCGTATGCAACATTAATGCTTTCATTTTTACTAAGCTTGAATACAACCGATACAATCAACATTTTTTGTTTCAATTCATGCTTGAATATGCTATCCCTATATCCGAATTTGCAATCATCATGTTTCATTGTTATGAACTTGCCCGTATCAATGCGAACTGCCTCAAGGCTATGAAAGACATCCTTTATCTCAACCCCATAAGCCCCAATGTTTTGTATAGGAGCGCTCCCCACATTGCCTGGAATCAAGGATAAATTCTCAACTCCTGCCCAATTATTTCTAACGCAATGTCCAACAAACTCATCCCAATTTTCCCCGGCCATAACTTTAACAAAAAGATGATCATCGGTTTCACTTAAAACTTCAATTCCCTTGAAGTCAGGCCTCACAATTATTCCTTTATAATCCTTAATAAACAATACATTACTTCCGCCCCCCAAAATATATGAGGGATAAGAGTTGAATATTTTTAAATGCAATAATTCTTTAATATCACTTAATTCCTCTAATGGAATAAAATATCGTGCAGTTGCATTAACCCCAAAGGTATTAAATGGCCTTAATGATATATTTTCAAGTACACACAACATATTTCAAATCTGAATAAATATTATTTGCAAACTATGGCATCAACTACATTTTGATAATTGCATTTCAGCATCAAAATTCGAATCCAAAATTAATCCTTTTTTACGATAAAATAGTATTATTTCAATTTTCTTCCCAAACATTTATATTTTTGCATGAATAGTAAATTATGTTGAAAAAAGCAATTGTAACAGTTAGCAACGATATTTCCACTGATAATCGGATACTAAAATCGGCTTCAGTATTAGCTGAACTTGGGTTTGAAGTTACTATTATTGGGCGAATAAGGAAATATAGTTTGCCAGTGGAGCAACTTCCTTTTAGATGTATAAGAAAAAATCTCATATTCAATAAAGGGCCATTGTTTTATGCTGAAT
The DNA here is from genome assembly GCA_903922465.1 of uncultured bacterium. Classification (GTDB taxonomy): domain Bacteria; phylum Bacteroidota; class Bacteroidia; order Bacteroidales; family CAIXTV01; genus CAIXTV01. The sequence goes on along the minus strand of CAIXTV010000177.1, from coordinate 14,044 downwards.
ATAATATAAGACTCTTTATATATTTGCTTCTACACTCATTCGATCTAATATATTCCAATGATCTCGATACACTATTGCCTTGTTTTGTTATTCATAAACTTACCCGAACTCCTATAATATATGATACACATGAGTATTTCACGGGTGTTCCTGAATTAGAGCATCGACCATTTATACGAAAAGTTTGGGAAAAAATTGAAGGAGCTGTTTTTCCTCATCTTAAAACTATCATCACTGTAAATGATAGTATCGCAAAACTATATAAAGATAAATATAAAAAAGAATTGCATGTTGTTCGAAATATCCCCCTTTATAGAGAAGCAACCCAATCATATCGCGAAGCACTCAACTTACCCCATTCTCCAACAAAGATATTAATACTTCAAGGTTCAGGAATTAATATAGATAGAGGAGCTGATGAAATAGTTGAAGCTATGCAGTATCTTCAAAATGCTGTTCTTTTGATAGTGGGAAGTGGTGATGTTATCGGAGAAATGAAAGAAAAAGTTGAAAAATTAAAGCTTCAGCAAAAAGTTTTATTTGTAAATAAACAACCTTATGAGATTCTTATGCAATACACTTCTTCTGCAGATATAGGAATCACCCTTGATAAGGGCACCAATATTAATTATTATTACAGTTTACCCAATAAACTTTTCGATTACATACAAGCACGAATACCAGTGTATGCATCATCTCTCCCTGAGATTAAAAAGATCATCGAACATTATGGCGTTGGGAAAATTGCTACTTCTCATAGTCCTGAAATTATAGCCCTGGAAATAGAAGAAATATTGAACAATATTGAATTAATGAAACAATTTAGGCGCAAAACTGAATTTGCAGCCCAAGAACTATGTTGGGAAAAAGAAAAGGTGCAATTAATAAGAGCATTAAGCTCTTTAGAAGGTTAATCAATACTGTCAACTAAATCTTCTTGGGTAATTGAGTTTTTATGAGAGTCAATAACTTTCCCGTTTAAGCAAGAGAAGGTACGTGCAGGGAATTTTTTAAATAAAGAATAGTCATGAGTTGCCATTAAAACGGCTCTTCCTGATTTGCTTATTTCCAAAAGCAAATCAACTAAACTTTCGGATGTTTCAGGGTCTAGGTTGCCTGTAGGCTCATCAGCAAGAATGATTTCAGGGTCGTTTACTAAAGCTCTTGCAATAACAACTCTTTGTTGTTCGCCTCCCGATAACTGATGTGGCATTGAATTTACTTTCCTTTCTAATCCAACTTTTCCTAAAACTTCACCTATGCGTTCGTCCATTTTTACTTTATCTTTCCAACCAGTTGCTTTCATGACAAATATGAGGTTTTCTTTCACACTTCTATCTGTTAACAGCTGAAAATCTTGAAATACTATGCCAATTTTCCTTCGAAGCATAGGGATTTCTTTATTTCGAATAGTTTTTAAATTAAAATCCACCACGCTAGCTTCCCCTATAGATAAAGGAATGTCAGCATATATCAATTTCAGCAAACTAGTTTTACCACTACCGGTTTTCCCTATTAAATATGCAAACTCATTCTTCTTAATCGAAAGTGAAATATTCGATAAGATTAAAATATCTCGTTGAAAAACAGAAACATTATCAAATTTTATGACGGTATCAAGTGACATTGAATTTTTTGACAAATATACAAATATGAATTCAATTTCGATTGTTTTAGTAAAACAAAAAAAAATACTTTACTTAGGTGTTTTATGTAGAAAAAATCCTCCATTGATGCTCATGAAGCAATAATATTGCCTTATAGTTCATTTAAATTAGCATGTCATTGAAATTAGAAAACAAAAAAGTTTTTTTAAGTTAGGAATTGATTCAATGAAAATCATTAAATTTGTATTCTAAAATGTCTGGATATGTTTAAATTAGAAAATGGTGATTCAAATAGTGATTTTCTGAATACATGTTCGTTTTTTGAAAATCTTTCAGCAAACGAGCTTAGTATAATAATGAAAAATAACGTTTGTGCTCTTTATAAAAAAGATGAAATTATTTTTCAAAGAGACACTTATGTTGAAAAATTACTTTTCGTTAAAGATGGCTTTGTTAAATTGATGCTATTGAGTAATTATAAAAAGAACTTTATCCTCGAATTCATTGGAAAAGGAGAACTAGTTAATGTAATTTTTACCGGATATCATAAAACTCCAATAACTGCAATTGCTCATTGCGAAACTCAGATTTTCATGATAGATATTGGTATTGCAAAAGAAATGATGCTTAAAAACCCGCGCTTTGCTATTAACATAATGAATCATTCAACAGAAGCTGGCTTATCACGCTTTCAGCGTATTGCAAGCATTACTTTAAAACAAACTCGAGGGAAGCTTGCAGATGCTCTGTTCTATAATCACACTAAGTTAATTTCCAACAACGCTCCCTTGAAAATTAGTCGTAAAGATTTAGCTGAATTAGCTAATCTTTCTCTTGAAAATACTGTTAGAACTTTAAAAGATTTTGAAAAAGAGGGATTAATCCTTTTAGATAAAGGTTACATCTCAATTGTTGATAACAATAGGTTGCAAAAAGTGAGCGAAAATGGATAATAATCCTAACTTAAATTTTAAGGTGTAGAAATGGAAACGGGTAATATTTTCCCATTGAAATATTTATTCCCATTTAAAGCAAATTCTGCAATAAATCGTGCCATTTCAAAAGCTTTTAAAGGAGCTGTATAATCAGGGAATGCACTTCTTAACATTTCGGTTTGCGTGGCACCCAAGGCCAAACAGTTGACCTGAATGTCTATGTCTTTTAGCTCTTCGGCTAAACATTCTGTTAAAATTGCCAAAGCAGCTTTGCTTGCCGAATAGATTGATAATCCTAAAAATTTCGCACTCCCTTGAAAACCACCCATGCTTCCAATATTAACAATATGACTTCCTTTTTTCATAAATGGTACAAGTTTTTGAATTAAAAGGAAAGGGGCTTTTACATTTGTATTCAACATTTCATCAATATCATTTGATAAAAGTTGATTATAAGATTTGTTAATCAAAATACCGGCATTGTTAATAAGAATGTCGATATGGCCTAATTTTGTTTTAATAAAATCGAATAAGGTGTTTGAACCTTCCGTTAGATTAATATCATAAGAAAATGGATGAAGATTATCATTTTTTTTTAATTGAGATACGTCTCTTGAAATTGCAATTATATTATGATTTTCAGAAAGATATTTGGTGAGTTCATATCCTATCCCTTTTCCTGCACCAGTAATAATTATGTTCATTTTTGTTTAAGTTTTGGACGAGAGAATTAACGTTTGTATTTAGATTAGAATGGAAAATTTGAATTAGTGATTCCTTGAGAGAATATTTTGAAGAGCATTTGACATATTTTCGGCCATTGTTTTAAACCGTTTCTCGCTTTCCCGAATTGCTTCTTCGTTATGTTTACGTTCCGTAATATCCCGGGCTACTGCAATGATAGCTTTTTGACCAAAATAAATTGTTGAAGTTAAATTAACTTCTTTTGGGAATATTGTCCCATCTTTTTTGATTCCCCAAAATTCAAATTGTTGAGGGATATCGTTAAAAGCTAGCTTAACTGCATTATTTATCATTTCAAAATCGTTCTTCCCAGGTGCTGATAGAAATTCAGGTGTTTTACCTAAGAAATAATCTTGTTCATACCCATATAACTTTTCAACAGCTTGATTTACATCAAGAAAGCAACCATTTTCATCTTGTACATAAATAGCTTCGGTAACATTATTAAGAATATTCCGATAGGTTTTTTCTGAAATTTGAAGAAGCTCTTCTGCCTTTTTTCTTTGCGTAATATCTATGGAAACTCCGATTACTCCGTTTATTTCACCTAATCTATCTCTAGTAGGAGAGTAGGTTACATGGAAAAAGATGTTTTCGATAAGATTTTCATTAACAACAACTTCTCCATTGAAGGCTCTTTTAATACAACTAATAATCTCTGGATGATTTCTAAATAAATCAAATACAGATTTACCAATAACTTCATTAGGCTTTTTTTCTATTGAGGCAAGTTGTTGTCCTTCTGATAAAATGAACACTCCTTCTTTGTCAAGGGCGAAAAACATTCCAGGGATATTTTCCAAAATAAGTTTTAATTGTTGCTCTTTCTCAAACAATACATTTTCAGCCGCTTTACGCTTTGATTTATCACGAACGATAGCCCACATGCCTTCATTGTTCCCATTATCGTCTTGAATTAAATAGGTTCGGAATTCAACAGGTATAATAGTCCCATCTTTTTTAATGTATTCTTTTTTATATACATCTGAATACCCCCTGACTAGGATTTGTGTGTTTACGATGTTATCTTCAAAAGCATGCCAGTTTTCAGGGGTTAAATCAAAATAGGTTAGGGTTTTAAGTTCGTCTGCATTATATCCGGTAATTTGTTGAAACGAGTCATTAGTCTCAATAATTACTCCTTGCATGTTTACAAAAACGAACCCGTCCATTATACTATCCTGTAATTTGCGATTTTTCTTCGCTTCATTTCTCAGAATTTCATTTTCGCTTTCAAGTTCAATAATAAGTCGTTGAAGTTGAAAAAGATTTTGTTTAACATTTGGAAGGTTCAGTTTTTCAATATCTGAAATTATCTGATTTAATTTTTCTTCGCTCTGTTTTTGTATGTTGGTAAATTTCATAGTATTCTTAATGTTTTCCATATCTGTTTATTTTGGAAATGAAAGTTTCACCGTGGTTAAGCTGTCCCTGATTGAATTAATAATCATTTCTCCATTATTAATTGTTATGAGCCTATTTGCAATATGTAAACCTAATCCATTCCCCTGCTGTTCATGAATTTCCCTGAAATATTGTTGGAAAGCAGGGAATTCAGATTTGTTTAATTCTTCGCAGCAGATGCCCATATTTGCAATAGAAATAACACATTCGTCATCCTCAAATGATGAATTTATATAGATCTCAGTTCCAGTCTCAGAAAATTTAAATGCATTGTCAATGATTTCCTCAACTATCTTTGAGAAATGTTCGACTGGAAGTAGTAGTTTACAATCAACTAATCTGAACTTTAAATCTTGGGGGCGTTTATACGAAATTGCAAATTTATTCGCAATTTCGATAAGAGTGTCTTTGTAAAAACAAGGAGCGGACTTAATAGAGTCTTTTATTTTGGAAGCATTATTATTTGGACCCGAAAACTCTGCATAAAGTTGAAGATTTCTAAGTGTACGTTCAATTCGTTCGGCGGCAGTTTTTATTGAAAAGAATAAATCGGTCAGATGGGTTGATGTCATCCGATGATAGTGTTCGATTAGAATATCTGCTGCCATATATATTGAAGTCAAACCTGTATAAAATTCGTGGGTATAAACAGTAGAAAGCGTTTTCTTAAAAGCATCAACCTTATCGTTTATTTCTTTTTTTAGTCCTTCAGTCCTTTCTAATCGAGCTTTAATGGTGTTTAATAAATCTTTTATTTCAAAAGGTTTACTAATATAGTCATCAGCACCCATTTCCATGCCAGATCTTGAATCCATATGACTAGAACGGGCTGTTAAAAAAATGAATGGAAGATTTGCAAACATTTTGCTGTCACGTATAGTTTTCAATACACTATAGCCATCCAATTCTGGCATCATGATATCGCAAATAACTATACTTGGTTCTTCTTTAAAGATTTTCTGTATTCCTTCATAACCGTTCTCTGCTTCTATAACCGTATAATTATTTAATTCAAGAATTTCACAAATATTCTCTCGTAGTATAGTTTCGTCTTCAATCAATATTATTTTATGCATTTTCTTTAATTGGTAACGTTATTGTAAAAGTAGTGCCTTGTTCTAATGCACTTTTTATTTGTATTTCTCCATTGTGTAATTCAACAAAGTGTTTAATAAGCACCAAACCTAATCCACTACCAGGGATGGATGCAGCATTTTTCGCTCTGAAAAAAGTATCAAAAAGATATTTTTGTTCATCGTTCGGAATGCCGATACCATAGTCTGTCATTTCAATTTTGACTAAATTTTCAGTAAATATTAAATTAAGTTCAGGTGCACGCTTTCCCTTCGAAAACTTAAATGCATTTGAAACTAGATTGTTCAAAATATAATAGAATAATGTTTTATCAACCCTTATTTCGATAGGTTCTCCTGTCAAATTGAAGATGGTTCTTCTTTCATCTATGATATTTCGTTGAATTTCCACTAAAGTTAAAGGAATAAAACTTTCTAATCTTACATTCTCAGGCGAAAAATTCAATTTCCCTGCACCTTCCTTGTTTATGACTAACACATTTTCGATTAATAATATGAGCCTTTTTATTTCCGCGTTTATCTGCTGAATTTGTTTTTGGGACTTTATCTTAGTCGGATTTTCATCTTCAAGTTTTTCAAAATATATATTTAACAGTTCATTACTTGAACTTATTGAAGCTAATGGATTTCTGAATTCATGAGATATCATAGATACAAAATTGCTTTTAAGTTCATTAAGTTCTCTTTCTCGTTCAAATGATTTTCGTATTTGAATTTCTGTTTGTTTACGGTCAGTAATATCTATAATAGTGGCAACTTGTTTTATGGGCATACCTTTGCCGTTATAAGTTATCTGCCCCACTGTTTCCAAATAACATGTTTTACCTGTTTTTGTTATTACTCGAAATTCATAAATGTAGTTGGTTTTTTTTTCGATAAGTAAATCTTTATTGAACTCAATGAGTTCATCCAAGTCTTCGGGGTGAACACTTTGAAATAGGTATTCTTGGTTAAAAACAAAATCTTCTTTTGGGGGTGGAATATTTAATATTGTAAAAAGGTTTTCAGAATAGTCGAAAGTTTTATTTGTGAAATCATACGACCAACTTCCCATTTTTGCTATTTGTTGGGCTTCTCTTAACTTATTTTCTTTATCTCTTAATTTATTTTCAGTTGCTTTAAGTTCGGTGATATTGTGAAAAATGGCTTGAAGTGTTCCATCCGACATCATTTTTGTGCTCATTTCAACCGTAACTAATTCTCCATTCTTTCTATGCAATGTCCTTTCATTATGAACAGAATTCCCTAGTAAAACCGAATCGAAATTAAGAGGTTTAAGTTGCAGTTGCTCTTGCGTGAAAAGTTTACTAATGTGCATCCCAATAAGTTCTTCTTTCGTATATCCGGTCAGAATGCAAGCTTGTAAGTTGACATTTATAAAGTAACCATGAGCATTACCTGAAAAAATAGCATCAGCTGCCTGATCAATATGTTCGCGAAATTTTGATTCTGATTTCTGAAGTGCAGCTTCAGTAAGTTTCCTTTCGGTAATTTCAAGTGAAGAACTTAAGATTTCTTCTACATCCCCATTTGACTTGCGCTTAAAGACTATGGCCTTCGAATAAAACCAATGCCATTCTCCATTCTTATCTTTCTTTCTGAATTCAAATGTGTAGGGGGTTCCATCTGCTTGTTGAGTAAGAAATTGAATCCCGGAATTTATTTGCTGAATATCGTCAGGGTGAATAGGACTTATTATATTATCAAAATGAAGGATTTCATATTCTTTTCTTGTCATTCCAAATGAATCGTAGAAATTTGAGGTTGCCCATAAAATTTTGTAATTACTTGGATCAAAAACGAAAATCGAACTTGGAATTGATTGAAATATCTTATTCAATAGATGCAAATTCTCATTCAATTGTCGTTCATATTGTATTCGTTGAGTAATATTTACTGCAAATTGTATGATGCCTGATTGATTCCCTGGAGTTTGATACCATTGGCTCAGTGTCCAATTAAACCATTTTTCGTCCCCATCAATAAAACTAAAATCAGATTCAATCTTTGAAAAACTTTCTCCATTTATCGAACGACAATACATCTCAAAAATAGGAGGAGTTATGTTAGGGAAAACTTCTTGAACTTTTTTTCCTATTATATCATTATCTATATTAAACTCATTATAAAATGCGTCGTTTACAATTACATACCGCATATCCATGTCAAGCATGGCAATTACAATCGGGCTTGAATCTATCAACAGCCTGAGTCTTTCTTCCGAAGCAATAAGATTTGTTTCAGAAATACGTTTTTCGGTGATATTCTGAACTATTCCTAATGCGTATATTGGCTGACTATTAAATCCGAAAACAACTGATGTTGTTAAAGAGCCCCATATAACTTTTTTACTCTTTGTGATATATCGTTTTTCTATCTTTAAAGTGTAATTTAACTCATTTGAATCCGGTATTTTATAAGCTGTTTCTTGAGCCAGATCATCGGGATGAGTTATATCAGCAATACTTAATTCACATAACTCTTCTTCTGTGTATTCTAACATTTCACAAAATGCATGGTTAGCACTCAATATTTTGAAAGTTTCTACTGAAAGGGTGCATATTCCTATTGGGTTTTCCTCGAAAAGAACCCTGAATTTCTCTTCACTGATTATTAATTTATTCAGGTTATATTTCACTTCAATTATTTTCCCTTGAAGTTGATTAATGATGTTATCATATCTGGCTTCAAGCTCTTCGTAAAGTAATTTTAGTTTTTTTTCCGAATGAGCTCTTATTAGGTAGATTGTAATAAAAACAATTAACCCTAATAAGATCATAATGATAAGATAAATATATAAGTTTTGTTGTTTCTCGAGTCGTGCTTTAGTCAGCTCAATTTCCTTCTTCCCAATTTCTAACCTTGACCTTGATTTTTCTAAATCTAACTTGGTCGACTTGTTTAGAATATTCTTATTTACATCTGAATAAAGTTCGAAATAATGCAATGCTAAGCCAATATTCCCAGTTTTCTTATAAAGAAGATACAATTTCTCGTAGGTATTGGCTATAAACTTTTCCCTACCATGCTTTAAAGCAATTTCGAGTCCTTTGTTTAAATAGATGAGAGCCGAATCAACTTTATTCAACTGCAAATAATCCAATCCCAAATTCGTATACGAACTTCCTATAAGCATTAAATGACCAACATCCTGCCGGAGTCGTAATGCTTTTTTATCATATGTCAATGATTTCTCAAACTGATTGCTTTTTGAATATAAGTGCGCAATTCTTGTATAAGCCTTACTAATATTAATCGGGTTTAATGAATCATTCATTGGGTATATGGATAACAAATTACATTCGATACCTTTTTGAATATTGTTTAATAATTTCTCCTGATACAAAGCTTCTGCTAAATGCAAGTAATATTTAGAAAGTAGACCTGTCGAACAGATGGAATCCATTTGTCGACTTACTTCAAGTATTTTTCGGGCGGCATTTTGATTTCCAAGAATTATAAATTCTTCGGCAAACATTAGGAAACATCTTGAAATTAATGGCGGATTTAATATTTTTATTGAATGAAATAATGCTTTTTCGAAATACTCAAATGCAATTTCATATTCAGCATTGTTTAGCTGGATTGCCCCAATTATTAAGTACGAATCTATTATCCCCTTTTCATCCTGTCCTTTCATTTGATAATTAAGAGCAGACATTTGGTTTGTAATGGCCTCTTTCGAATTATTCCACCCCTCATCAATCAATGATAATACTCGGTAGCAATTGGCCAAATTGTCATTATCATTTGTTTTCAGGGCTAATTCTCTCGCTTCTGAAATATTACATATTGCTTTAACTCTATTCCCAAGAAACAAATTAATTTCGCCTAGATTGATTAATGCCTTGGTTAAGCCCTTTTTATAATGAATGCTATTACTCAAAGCTATTGCTTCTGATGAGCTTTCTATCGATTTCGATAATGAATAATTAAAGTATTTTTCTGTAATAGCATTCAGTCTGTCCACTCCATTTTTGTCAGGAGAAATCTTTTGAAAACTACTTTGAGCTACACCAATACCCGGCAATAGTATGATGAAAATAAGTATGATATACCAAATCTTATGTGCAATACTTCTCATTAGAAAGGATTAATTCAAATCATAAAATTACTAATAAGTTCGATATAAAAACCAATTCGATTAAGAAAATGATACTTTCACCTTAAAACGCTTGAAAAAAAGAGGTTACGAAGCCCTATTAACTTAACCGAAAAATCGCTCTACATCTTAACGTACCGTCCCGATACTTGTCGTTGGGATGGTGTGAGAGGTGCACTCCATCAGTTAGTCGCTGACGTAGCTATCCACTCGATTATGTGCAGCTTTTTACTATCATCGTGAATAGTAGAACCAATTACTCTTAAATTTCTCATCAAAGTTTTCTTTACTGTCAAGCATTATTGAATAAGTATCTTCTTTAAAATAGCCAAATTCGTCATACTTTTTTAGTAGGCTAAAATATTTCTTAGCCAAACTTTCTATTATTCCATTTTTTGAATACTCATCAACTTGTTTATCTGTATGAAAAAAGAAAGTAGCAAATGAGTAATGTCTATAAATTACCCACAAGTTCTTTAGTCCAATTTCATTCCTTAGTATTTCTACTTCACTTTCTGGAATACTAGAATTTGCTTCTTCTTTTGCCATAGGTTCAAAAGAGGTGAAAACAACTAATAAATTGTCTATGTCATATTTTAAGTTAGTAGCCTTTCTAAAGAGTTTTTGAAAAAAGGAAGTTCTATTATTTTCTCCATTAACTAAAACTCTGAATTTCCTAGCAATTATTTTTTGTTTTCCTGCATCAAAATTGCCAACTCCTCCGTCTCTAAATTTTAATTCGTCTTGATGATATTCAAAAATTATACTTAGTCGTGGTCTATTTTTAATGCCTTGAATAGTATCGTAAAAAATATTAATTACAATAACCTTATAAGTGTTGTTTATCCAATCTGCTAGTCCTACAAAGTCAGGCTCTATTTTCTGTTTACCCTGCTTTATAAGTTTGGTCTCTTTATAGTCCTTGTCAGAAGACATTGTCATCATTGTGATGTTTCCTTTTTAAATTGCACAAAACGGATAGAAAATTGCAACGGTTTTTTCAATTATTACAATATTTGAGTCATGCCCTGTATATTATCCTTTTATTATTTTCTTATGCTCTGTCCAATTTTCTCCCGTCAATTTAATCGAGTAAATTCCATTTGGCAAATCACTCAGATTAATATCATCTGTTCCTTTTGTTAGTTCTCTGTTCAAAATGCATTCTCCTATAGAATTATAAATTTCAATTTTAGTTTTTTCTATTTTATTGCTTGTAATTGTAAAGATTCCATTGCTGGGATTAGGGTAAATGCTTACCTGCATGTTCTCATTTTGCATTTCATTTATCCCTACGAAAGAATTTAAGGATGCCCTGAACACACCATTTGTTGTGCCGGCAAACAGATAGGTTCCAAATATAGTAAGCGACTGAACCGTCAAATTCGTCAATCCTATGTTCATCTGAACCCAACTCCCACCATTATTATTAGAAAGAAAAACCCCAGCATCAGTCCCGGCAAAAATGTTCTGGCCGCTTATTGCAAGAGCGTGAACACTTAGTTCTGTGAGGCCTGTATTTATGCCTGTCCAGCTTGTGCCGTTATTTGTCGACAGGAAAATCCCCCCACCCAAATCAGCTGCAAACAGATTTGGCCCGCTAACAGCAAAGGATTCAAAATCTGAATTGAAACCAGTAGGCAAACCTGAATTTACTGCCGTCCAGCTTCCACCATTGTTGTTTGTAACAAAAACCCCACTAAATAAAATGCCGGCAAAAATATTATTCCCAATTTGTGCAAAAGCATAAACATCTGTTTTTGTCAAACCCGTATTTATCATTGTCCAGCTTGTGTATGGAGGAGCTGACAGGGCAACTCCTGCTTCTGTTCCGGCAAATAGATTGGTGCCACTCGCAAATAAGGAATAAACAGAAGTTCCCATCGAAATATCCAATCCTGTGCTTATTGATGTCCAGGTTGAGCCATTATCATTGGACTTGAAGATGCCGTTTCCGGTCCCAGCAAACAGCTTTGTTCCAATAGCAGCAAGGGCTTCGATATCTGTATTTGTTATGCCTGAATTCACGCCTGACCAACTTGAACCATTATTGTTAGTAAGATAAACACCTGTGTTGGTCGCAGCAAGAAGCTGTGTTCCTATTGCTGCAAATGATTCAACATCTGTACTTATACCAGCATTTGGCATGTCTGAATTTACTTCAGTCCATTGAGCATTTACTACTTTGCTTAATGTAAATATTGCAACTAATAAAATTGTAATTTTCTTCATCCTGTTTTATTTTAGTTTAATTGTTATTGATTAGCTGTTTTTTTATATAGGGCGCAAAGATTGAAGGATTTATGCAATAATTATTCGGGGGGATTTTCCGCAGACACTTTTAAGTTAGTGATTCTGCCCCCCAAAAGTCTTATTGAATAAATCCTAAGTTAGCAGATGTTTTTCTTTTAGTTTAGCATTCGTTTTGTCGTCCAAATAATTGTCTGGCGTATAAGTTACACGCGCAAAGTTTTTTGTTATTAATTCAGTATCTGCAACTTTTCCACTTTGAAACTTAAGTATTTTGTCGCGCCATATTTCGTTCTTGCGATAAAATTGGCCATCTATTTTTAGGAATTGATGGTCTTTTTCAATCACATGATAAGTATAATCAAGCTCACAATCTATTCTTAATTCTCCTTCTAAACACTTGTCTGTTATCCATAGGTTAATTTGAAATGTATGGTCTGTCTTATTTGTAAATTGATAGTCCCGATAATTATAAAAAACTGTCGCACCACTACCAAAGGGTAGAACACGTCCATCGTCTGGGAATGGGTCAAATGAGTGGTGATAGCGTTCGGTAACTGTCAAAGGACTATGAATTACTAACCAATGGATAAGATTTGTAATTTGGCAAATTCCCCCACCAATTCCTGCTCGTGCCACTCCAAAAGTTAATTCCATGCCAAGCAAATAACCCTTCTTTTCTGTTGGTAAACCTACAAGTTTGCAAAAAGAAAATGTTTCACCTGGTCTAATTAATATCCCGTCTATATTCTTAATTGCAATTTTTAAATTTGTTACTTTATTAACTTGTAACTGCATATCACTTTCACCAAGTTTTTTTAATAAAACTGATTGATGTTTCTTTATCCTAAAAGCTAGCTTGTCTGTTGTTTTTTTACCAACATATTTATTTCTACTAAAATACCAATCAGCATAACGTCCAAGTCGTCTTGTCCAAACGGCTATAATATATAAAGCTGGATGTCGTTGACTTATTAATTTTCGTTTTCTCACTGTCTCTTAAAATATCGGCTAACATATCACTGCTTGCTTTCAGGCGAGGAGTGGATAGTTCCTTTCCTTTCAGTTTACTGCTATGTTTTTTACTTGTTGTTTATTTCACTTTGTTGTTAAACCTCGGGTGAAGAAAGCTGCTATGTGTGTCCTGCATGAGCAGAGCCCAACCACCATAAGTTCTGTTTTTAAATGCAAATGTACAAGTATTTTAACAGATACCACCTTGGGTGAGAAAAATAATTTCCAGAAAAAAAAGTCTATTAAGAGCTAACTAGTCCTTGCTAACGTAAATGAAAATTTGCTCCACATATTAATGAACCGTCCCGATACTTGTCGTTGGGATGGTGTGAGAGGTTCTCCTTGTCAGATAATTACTATCAGGGCAGCCTACTCAATTAGCGGTTCGGTTTTTATTCTATTTTTCAGATATAGCAATGTACTTTTTTAATTCAGTTTGTTTTTCTGCTTGTTTTATTAAAAAGTCTGCTACGTATGCTCTATTAATTCCGCTTATTTTAATTCCTTTGAATAATTTGTTTTCAACACGGTATTTCTCTGTCAATTCCTTGTCTAATAGCCTTCCTGGCCTCACAACTGTCCAATTCAGATCTGAATTAGTGATAATTTCTTCCATTTTAGTTTTGTCAGCATAAACGTCTTTTAAAAAGTATTTTAAAAACATCTTTACAAGCCAAGAAACATAATTTTTACTTTCTCCAGCTCCAAATCCTGTAACAAAAATAAATGGGATATCCATTTTGTTCTCCCTATGTATTTCCAGAATTAATGTTGCAAAATCTGAAAAAAGGGTAGTAGCTTTCATATTCTTACCAGTCCCCAATGTTATAATTAGAGCATCTGCGTTTTGGATTGAATTTAATAGGTCAGCTTTATTAGTTGCATCACCAAGTA
>CAIXTV010000176.1 GCA_903922465.1 uncultured bacterium | reverse complement strand
TATTGGAAAGGGTTGAAAAGTCATTAGGTATTCTTTTCAGCCTAGAAAGTATTCCTAATGATACGTCAGGATATCCTAATACTTACTCGGGAATTCCTAATGCTTGCTCAGGTATTCCTAATGGTCTGTCAGGAATTCATTCTATAATAGAAAGAATACTTTCTAACTCTCTAGGAATCCTTTTAGAAACAAAAAGCCTTCTTATAACTCCCTCAGGAATACTATTTGGTCCGCCAGGCATTCTTTTCCGGCGAATGTTATTTGCTTTTCATTTTCCGGAACGATTCTGACTTAGCCCAACCGATAGCTAAACTCCACAAAGCAATCTCATCTTATTATTAAATTAAAATATCAAATATTATGGAGAATTATGATTATCCTACAACGCGTGAAACAAAGCATGATTATTATGCAATTGTGATTGCTTATATGATCTTGAATAAGACACGCTTAAAAATTGAACAGTCTGTAATAGACAATTTACTTTTATTTTATGGCGACGCAAACAATCCACCTCTGGGAGAAAACACCTATTTATATCTATATCCTTTGTGGACTGCGAAAAAAACAACCAGAACCACTCAAATTACAGAAGATTTAAACGATTCTGAAAAATCATTAGATAGTAATTTAAGCACAATTTATCAAGATATTCCTGGAAGCATCTGGACTAATGCAGACAGACTTACCTTCAGAAGGAAATATGGAGATAAGGCTCAACCTACTTTTATCATCTTAGCTATAAGCGAAAATGTTTTTGTTAGAATTACATCAGCAGGCAAAGGGAAAATTAAAATTAAATGTTACACCGCTAACGACGCCGGCAGAGCAAGCCTATTGAAAAACGCAATTGGCATTGAAGTTCGTTGGTTGATTTTTGATCCTACTAAAATTGCTCAGGAAACTGACATCGATGTTGTTGCTAAACTTAAAAAAGCAGCCACTCCTTCGTTGGGTGATTGTACTGATAAAGAAGTTTATTTTACTTCTATTTTTATTTTGGAAGTAGGTGAAGACTTTTCGGGTCAAACCATTCAAATGTTTTTTCGCTGGAGGAACAAAGATCTTAAGCTTTCGGGTCCTTTTGGGGATGTTGTCACTTTCACCGTTCCTTAGTAGGAATTAATTTTAAAGCCTGCCGAATGCTTCGAAATTCGGCAGGCTTTATTATTAAAACCATCTGCTTTACAGCAACCACCTGAGAAAACCACATTTGAAAGTTTGGATAACATTACTTATTGCCGCGAAAATAACAGGTAATGTCAATGGTGTCGTATGCTATTCAATGAAATGCTATTTTTATTGAAAATAGGCTTGTTTGGTGGCTAAAACATGAAATTTTCAAAATGAATCCCATAAGCGCATTTTCCGATTGATATATTTCAAAGATAGATGTTCCTGATGCCAAAATCAACTTCTATAAGGGCGACTCATAAAAATGCATTTCTTCGATATAAACTCTCACTCTTTCAGGCAAAAAATATTTCATATTTTTCTTATTTGAGATAGATTCACGAATAAAACTCGAAGAAATTTCCATCAAAGGAGCATCAAACCAAGTCACCGAAGGATGATTACGAAATTCACCTCCATCATAATCCGGACGAGGATATACATGAAGGCTGAAATATTGAAGTATTTGCTCGTAATTTTTCCACTTTTTCAGATTTTGTAAATTATCGGCCCCCATAATCAGGCTAAATCTTTTATTAGGATACTTCTCTTGTAAATGGGTTAAGGTGTGAATGGTAAAAGAAGGCCTTGGCAAAGAAAGCTCAATATCGCATGCCCTAAAAAGGGGATTGTCCCAAATGGCTTCTTTTACAAGAGCCATTCGATGGTGTTCGTCTAGCAAACTTTTCTTTTCTTTCAGCGGATTTTGAGGTGAAACGACAAACCAAATCTTTTCAATTTCAGAAAACTGCAATAAATAGTTAGCAATAATCAAATGTCCCGAATGTATCGGGTTGAAGGAACCAAAAAACAAGCCAATCAATTCATTATTAGAAATCATATTATACTACATTTAAAAAGTCAGCCACAATTGTGTAGGCTTCAGATTTGGCAATTTCAAGATTATCGTTTAAAAGGATGTAATCAAACTCATTGGCAAACTCAAGCTCATAAGTTGCTTTTGATATTCGCTTCTCAATATTTTCGGTTGTTTCTGTTTTTCTATTTCTAATTCTTTCTTCCAATTGCTCAACAGAAGGCGGCATCACAAAAATGGCCAGTGATTGAGTGGGAAATATATTTTTTATTTTTAAACCCCCTTTTACGTCCACATCAAAGATGACATGTTTTCCCAAAGCCCAAATTCTTTCGAGTTCGGCCAATAAAGTCCCATAGTAAACATCTTCATACACTTGCTCCCATTCGAGAAATTCCCCAGCCTTAATTTTCTCCTTAAAAGAATCCAAAGAAATGAAGTGATAGTCTTCGCCATTAACTTCGTTTATTCTTGGAGCCCTTGTACATGCGGAAATTGAAAAAGACAAGGGGAGCCCTTGTGCCAATAAATGTTTTACAAGAGTAGTTTTCCCAGCTCCAGAAGGAGCAGAAAATATGATAAGTTTTCCTTGCATTATAATACGTTCATTAATTGTTCTCTAATCTTTTCCAGTTCATCCTTCATTTGCACAATAATCATCTGTATTTCGGCATCGTTGGCTTTCGACCCCAGAGTATTGATTTCTCTACCCATTTCTTGAACAATAAATGAAAGTTTTTTCCCACTCGATTCTCTTTCATTGAGGGTTTCAAGAAAAAAACCACAGTGTTTTTTCAGACGAATTTTCTCTTCAGTTATATCCAGCTTCTCAATATAAAAGAAGAGTTCCTGCTCAAAGCGGTTTTTATCAATTTGTGATTCATCGAAGTTCTTTTTCAAGTCTCGGCTAATTCTTTCTTTGATATTTTCAATCCTCTTTTTCTCTAAGGGCTTAATGTGTTCTAAGAGTTTGGTTATAATTAACACCCTCATTTGCATGTCACTTTCCAGCACTTTGCCTTCGTGTTCTCTATTGATATTCAAATTGTCAACAGCTTTCAAGATATTTTCTAACAATTGAATCCAATCATTTTCATTTGTTTGTTCTGGAGAGCTAAAAACGTCGGGCATTTTTAGGGCAAGAGCCAAAACATCGGTTAATGGTTCATTAATTGCAATTGACACCTTACGGAGTTCCTCGCAATATTTAATGAGTAAGCGGTGATTCAAATTCACCAAAGGTTCCCCTTCAACTCCTTCAACAGAAATATTAAAATCAATTTTTCCACGTTCTAATTTCTGAGCAATTATGGAACGTATTTCAATTTCATGATTTTTTATGAATAAAGGAACCTTAGAGTATATGTCGAGTTGCTTGCTGTTCAACGATTTAATTTCGATATTAAAATTTTTATCCTTACTAATATAGCTTGAACATCCAAAGCCTGTCATTGATTTTATCATACTTTTTTTAATTTCTACAAACATACATAATTTTATTTTCACCAACATTAATTTGCATTTATAATTGTAACAAATATTTTTGTATGTTTACAGTGTAAAAACAAACCTATACTTTTGGTAAATGCAAAGCGACTACGAACTTTTTAGCGATCCCATCACCTTTTATAATGCAATGCTTTCCGATATAAATTTGGCAAAGAAATATATATATCTAGAAACCTATAAGTTTGCTAATGATGCAATTGGTGTTAAATTTCGAAATGCATTAATTAGAAAACGGAAAGAAGGAGTGGAGGTTAAAATATTGGCCGATTCTTGGGGTTCTACATCTAACGAAGAGTTCTTTGCTGAATTTACATCTGCCGGAGGTGAAGTACGCTTCTTTGAAAAAGTGATTTTTTCCTTCGACTTTTTCACACGTAATCATCGGCGCAATCATCGGAAAATGTTATTAATAGATGATCAGATTACATATATTGGTTCTGCAAATATCGCTGCACATTCACTCAATTGGCGAGAATCCGTTTTGAGAATACAAAATGATATTACAATTAAATTTAAAAAAGTGTTTTTAGATTATTTCAAGAAATATCAAAAGCATTTTTTAAATAAGTTTACCTACAAAAAAAACATTAGGTATAGACAAATTCAAATAATTCGTGACATGCCTTCCATATATCGGCAATTAATAAAGCGACAATATGAGAAAATGATTCGAAAAGCGCAAACAGAAATAATTATTGAAACACCTTACCTGATTCCAGGTTTTAAACTTCGTAAATCGCTCATTGATGCAAGCAAAAGAGGTGTAAATGTAACTATTATTATTCCACGTCGATCTGATGTTAGGCTTGCAGACTTTTTAAGAGATAAATATTTGGGTATATATTATAAAAACCAAATTAACATTTTGTTTTACATTCCTCAAAATCTTCATGCAAAACTTATTTTGTCCGATCATAAAATATTTGCATTAGGCTCACCAAATTTCGATTATAGGAGCTTTAGGTATATGCACGAAATAATAATTACAGGACAAGATACTGATGTGGTTAACCTTATTGAGAGGCATTTAAACGAAACCTTGATTGATTGTGAACCTTTTGATTTTAATCAATGGCAACGAAGACCCTTAATTGAAAGAGCTTTTGGCTGGGTTTTAATACCCTTCCGGCATTTACTTTGATTAACGAAGTACCGTTATACTTCCACGTTTCAATAATTCTTTACCTTCAATGGTGTATTTTAGATAATAATAGTAAACATCATCTGGAAGTTGTTTCGCATCCCAATTATTTTGATATTGAATTTTGTCGTAAACCAACTTCCCAGTTTTATTAAAAACGAGTAGTTGATTAGACTGACATTTATCTAAGTTTTGAATTATGAAGAAATCGTTCACCCCATCATTATTAGGAGTAAACACATTTGGGATTTTAATCTCAAAGGAGAAAGCATCATTATTCGCTTGAATGGTATTATTTTCCTTTTCGGCTATATCTTTTCCATTTATTAAATTATCATCTTCAGGAACAACAAGAACTTGTATTTGATGATTGTCAATAACTTTAATTTTACTACTATCAGCAGAAACAACTTTGTTAAGGTTATTCTGATTAGGTAAGTTCGAAAGAATATTTGTAGTACTATTTGATGGATTATTAGATTGAATAAATGGATTAGGAGAATATGGTTGAATATTATTGATATTTGTATTCACAAGTGCAATATTTTTATTGTTTTCAGTCGTATTTGAGTTGAAATTGTCTTTACTTGATACACTCTCCATGGTTTTTTTATCATGGGATGCTAATAAAATATCATAATTATATGGAGAAACTAATATTTCTTTAGAAAAAGTATCATTAATGAATTGAGTATAAATGAGAGGAGACTTATTAATGTCCTTTGATTCATTTAGCGAGAATGATTGATACGTATTAAAAGTATAAAATGTATTTTCGGGAGCTGGTGCTATTTTTGAGATGTTCAATTTTTTATCTTGAAGAGAGTGAATTAACTGATAGGTAGCAAACGAAACCATGGCAATGAGTATAGATGCTGCTAAAGGGATTGCATATTTTGCAATAAGGGATTTTCGCACATGCATTGGTGTTGCATCTAATTTTTGTTTGAGCCGAGGCCAAAGCTCTTCATTAACATCAGGAGTAAACTCAGAAAGTTTCTCTTTAATAATTTGTTCTGTTCTATTTAATTTCATAATAACGTTTAGTTATTGTAAGTTTTCTTTTTTTAATAATAACATTTGCATTGCTTTTCGGGCTTTTGAAAGTTGTGATTTTGATGTGCCTATCGAAATAGCAAGCTTATTTGCAATTTGATGATGGGTATAACCTTCAATTATAAAAAGGTTGAATATTATTCTATAACCTTCAGGCAATTTCTCTAAAGAAGATAATATTTCTTTAATAGAGAGATTATCAATAGGACTAGCAATTTCCGAATCAAATTCAAAATCTGTTAAGTTGTCTGTATAGTAAAACTTCAAATTTTTCCGGTAATTACTAATAGCTAAGTTTACCATAATCCTTTTCATCCAGCCTTCGAAAGAACCTTCTTTTTTAAATTGACTTATTTTATCTAATATATGCATAAAACCTTCCAACATAATATCTTCTGCTTCTTGTTTGTCTTTAGAATACCTCATACAAACGCCCAACATCGTTGAACTATACTTCTGGAAAAGCATCTTTTGCATTAGCCTGTTACCAGCTTTGCATCCCTCTATAATAGCTTCATCAGATATCATCAATGTTGTTTAGACGAATATTCTTGTCAATTGGTTGCCTTGAGTTAAACATTTTTCAAAATTAAAATAAAATTCTCATAAACGTAGCGATTAGGACTGTTAAGCATAAAGTTTATTTGAAATTAATGCATTAAAGCGATATAATTCGGGACATCATTTTCATGAGTTAAACGTGTTTCTATTGTTGCATTTTGGTTTAAATAAAACATAATCTTAAAAAAGATGTTAATGTGCTTTACTTCGCTCTCTGTTTGTATTAACTTTGCAAAACAATTTATAACGTTTTCACATAACATATTCAAAATCATGAAATTATCTCAATTTAGGTATAAACTACCACAAGAATTAATAGCAGAATTTCCTTCTGATCAACGCGATGAATCAAAACTAATGATTCTGAATAGGAAAACACAAACGATAGAACACAAAGTATTCAAAGATGTTTTAAACTATTTTGATGATGGTGATGTTTTTATTTTAAACAACACAAAAGTTTTTCCAGCATTATTGTATGGGGAAAAAGAAAAAACAGGAGCTAAAATTACGGTTTTCTTACTTAGGGAACTAAATGCAGAAAGCCGTTTATGGGATGTTTTGGTAGATCCTGCTCGTAAAATCAGAATAGGGAATAAGCTTTATTTTGGAGATAATGATGATTTAGTAGCTGAAGTAATTGACAATACAACTTCAAGGGGAAGAACATTGCGCTTCTTATTCGATGGAACTTACGAAGAGTTCAAAAAAGTTCTGAAGCGTTTGGGTGAAACTCCTTTACCTGAAGAAATTCAACGCCTCAGGAAGATTTTACCCGAAGACAAAGAAAGATATCAAACCATTTATGCAAAGCATGAGGGAGCTGTTGTTGCCCCAACAGCCGGCTTACATTTCAGTAGGGAATTAATTAAAAGACTTGAAATAAAAGGGGTTTCCTTTGCTGAAATCACTTTACATGCAGGCCTAGGGAACTTCCGAACTATTGATGTTGAAGACCTCACTAAGCATAAAATGGATTCGGAAGAGATGTACATTCTTCCTCAAACATGTGATATTGTTAATAAAGCAAAAGAAAACAAAAAAAATATTTGTGCTATTGGAACAACCTCTATGAAAGCTATTGAATCATCTGTTACGATATCTGGTATGCTAAAGCCTTATGAAGGGTGGACTAATAAATTCATTTTTCCTCCTTATGATTTTAGTATTGCAAATAGGATGATTACGAACTTTCACCAACCAATGTCATCTATGCAAATGATGGTAGCATCTTTTGCAGGATTCGATTTTCTAATGCAAGCTTATAAGGAAGCAATTGAACACAAATATAAGTTCCTTACATATGGTGATGCAATGTTGATTATATGACGAAGCTATTTGGCAAGTGCTTATCGAGACTTTATTCCTTTCGAATATTTAAAACTTAAACGAATTATTTGAAGTAACAATATACTTTTCATGAAAAAATCAAATATTTTTATTTTTTGCATTATGACTGTTGGATTGATTAGTGCATGTAAAAACAACAATAACGAAAAAAAAATGACTCAAGAATTTGAATCCTTTATGAGAAAGTTTGATTCTGCTTATCATCCTTTAAGTATTCAATCTAATTTAGCTTATTGGAATGCTTCTATTTCTGGAAAGGAGAAAGATTTTGACAAGGTAGAAAAACTATCTAATACCATTTCAAACCTATTATCGAAGAAAGAGGATTTCGAAATACTTAAAAAAGTAAAAGAATCCAAGTCACTAAAGGATGATATACTTAAAAGGGAGTTAGATGTAGTATACAATTCATACCTTAGTCATCAATACGATACTGCTAAACTTAATGCAATAAACAAGTTACAGATACAGATTGAAAAAAAATACTCCAATTACAGAGCAGAGGTTAATGGTAAAAAACTTTCAGATAATGATATTGAAAATGTTTTACAGACCTCCACTAATTCAGAAGAACTTAAAAACACATGGGTGGCGCATAAGAAAATAAGTTTACTTGTTGCTGAAGATATTGTAAAGCTTGTTAAAATGAGGAATGAGCAAGCAAAAGCATTAGGATTTAATGATTTTCACGAAATGAGTTTGGAACTCAGCGATCAAAACCCTAAAGATATAGAAAAACTATTTGATGAATTGGATAGTCTTACAGTAGGAACTTTTAGGGAATTAAAAATAGAAATTGATGACTATTTCTCCAAACGATATAAAGTTAAGGCAGAGGAGCTTATGCCTTGGCATTATCAGAATAGGTTTTTTCAGGAAGCACCGAAAATTTACAAACTTGATTTAGATAGTTATTATAAAAAATCGGATTTAGTTGAACTCACCAATAAATATTACAATGGTATTGGGCTAAATGTTGATGGAATAATTGCAAAAAGTGATTTATTTGAAAAGCCTAGCAAAAACCAACATGCTTATTGCATTGATATTGACAATGAAGGTGATGTAAGAGTGCTCTGTAACATAAAGCCAAATGCTCAATGGATGAATACCATGTTACATGAATATGGGCATGGTGTTTATGATAAATATATTAGCACACAGTTGCCATATCTTTTGCGAGAACCTGCCCATACTTTTACCACTGAAGCAATTGCGATGATGTTTGGACGTTTTGCAAGTAATGCTCAATGGATGAAAGATAATTTGGGAATTAACGAATCAGATGCAAAAAAAATAGCTGATGATGGATTTAAGATTTTACGACTTGAGCAAATGGTGTTTAGTCGCTGGGCACAAGTAATGTATCGCTTTGAAAAGTCTTTATATGCCAATCCTGATCAGGATTTAAATAAACTTTGGTGGGATTTGGTTGAAAAATACCAACTGATAAAAAGACCTGCTGATCGAAACGAACCAGACTGGGCGTCTAAAATTCATATTGCAACTTTTCCTTGTTATTACCATAATTACTTATTGGGTGAATTACTGGCATCGCAATTATACAATTACATCTTAAAAAATATTATTAAAAGTGATGATTTTAAAAATCAAAGTTTTAGCAATAATTTGGCAGTTGGAAAGTATTTGAAAGAAAATGTTTTTGAACCTGGTTCTAGGTTTTATTGGAATGAAATGATTAAAAAAGCAACGGGAGAAAAGCTTACAGCAAAATATTACACCAAACAATTTGTGAATTAATTGGTGACAGGTAGCAAATCTATTTTTGAAGAAACTGTTTTATTTTTGCCTTTCTGGATTTTCCGATAGAAAACCTTTCCAACTGTTATAGCTTTTTGTATCTAGTGTCTCAGTCCTTTGAAAATAATGACACATTGCAACAGCAATGCTGTCAGTAGCATCAAAAGAAACTGGTTCTGTTTTCAGATTTAATAGTTTTTTCAGCATTGCTGCTACTTGTTCTTTTGAAGCATTACCATTTCCGGTTACAGATTGTTTAATTTTCCTTGGAGAATATTCAAAAACAGGAATGGTTCTATACAATGCTGCTGCAATTGCAACACCCTGAGCCCTACCAAGTTTAAGCATTGATTGAGGGTTCTTCCCAAAGAAAGGAGCTTCAATTGCAAGTTCATCGGGATGATATTCATCAACAATACTAACGATGGTGTCAAATATTTTTTTTAACTTTATAGGCTGATCTGAAAGTTTATTTAATCGTATCACATCCATGCAAATCATTTGTACTGTGTTTCCAGAACATTTAATGAGTCCGTACCCCATAATAAGGGTTCCTGGATCAATTCCTAGTATGATGCGTTCGGTTTTCAATGGTATTAAGTATTAGATTATGTTCAAAGCAAAAGTAAGTAAATCCTTCAATTTTATTTTAAGTATTCTCATTATTTTTCTTTCTTATGGATTTATTTATTTTAAATTGTTTGAAAGAAAGGAATTTTTTGATTTATGGGACTTTTATAAAGTGTTTTTTCGAAATACCCCATTATTTATTCTCGCTTTTATAGCTTTAATGTTAATCAATTGGATGCTTGAAGCTCGTAAATGGCAATATTTGTTGAAGAAAAAAGAACGAATAAGTTTAACTAATTCCTTAATGGCAGTTTTTTCAGGAATTACGGTGAGCATATTTACCCCCAATCGCATTGGTGAGTATGTAGGAAGGATATTTATGTTAAGAAAAACTAATCCTATTCAAGGGGCATTGATTACCATTATGGGAAGCATTAGCCAATTGATGATAACACTTGTATTCGGTTCTATTAGTACTCTTATTTTTATTTTCGACTTTAGTGATTTTTTGGAATCTTATCCTGATTTCATTAAAGTCGCATTAATCTTAATTGAAATTATGGCCCTTATTATTATTCTGATTTTATATTTTAATCTTTCTTTGTTATACAATGCTTCAGAGCGAATAAAGTTTAACTTGGTAATTAAATTCCGGCGATACCTGAAAATCATAACTCTTTTTTCAAATAAAGAATTGCTTAATACATTATTTCTGAGTTTTTTGCGCTATTTGGTATTTTCATTTCAGTTTTACATATTACTATATTGGATGGGTTTGAAAATAAACCTTTTTGATGGATTTGTATTGATTAGTATGATTTTTTTCATTATGGCAATAGTTCCAACTATAGCCTTATCTGAATTAGGAGTAAGAGGATCGGTTGCTTTATTTCTGTGGGAAATATATTCAACACATGCCCGTGGTTTAGATGTAGAAGGAAGCGGATTAATTGTTTTGGCAGCCTCTGCCTTTCTTTGGATTGTCAATTTAATGTTGCCGGCGATTATAGGATCTTTTTTTGTTTTTAAGTTGAATTTCTTCAACAGAAGCTTTCCGAAGCCATGATTAACCAAACTATTATTTTTTCAGGATTTTGTCTGCTGCTTTTCATTTATTTGAGTCTAATAGTGTTTTTTGTAATTGGATTTTATTTGCTAAAGAACTTTAATCCTGTTATTAATAAATCTCTCAATGTTTTCGCTAGTATTATTATTCCTGCTCGAAATGAAAGCAATAACATCCGACAATGTATCGAAAGCATTTGCAACCAAAATCACTCCTCTGAATCTTTTGAAATTATAATAGTAGATGATGCATCTATTGATGATACTAAATTCCAGGTTGAATCTCTCATTAGGGAATATCATAATTTTAATTTTAAACTAATATCACTCCCTTTTAACGAGCATCAAGGTAAAAAAAACGCAATTGAACAGGGAATTTTGGCCTCTATTGGAGAATTGATAATAACACTTGATGCTGATTGTTTGGTAGGAAAGCAATGGCTTTCGCACATAGTTTCATATTATAGGGAGAAACAACCCAAGATGATTGTATTACCTGTTAACATAGAAGCCAATCATTCATTTTTCTCCAACATTCAATCGCTTGAATTTATGGGACTGATAGCAAGCTCAGCTGGGAGTTTAGGATGCAATCTACCATTGATGTGTAATGGTGCCAATCTTGCATATCCCCGTGAAGCTTTTGAACTATCAGGTTCATATTCATCAAACCAGAAAATTGCTTCAGGCGACGATATGTTTTTAATGTTTGGAATTCAAAAAAAATTCGGGAAAGCTTCAGTGCATTTTCTTAAAAATCTTGAGGTGATTGCACGCACTCAAGCATCTCCAACATTAAAATCACTGATTAATCAGCGTTTACGTTGGACATCAAAATCAAAGGCTTATACCAACCCATGGGTTATATTTGTTGCTTTAATAGTTTTTATTTCAAATCTCGTAATTATTTTATCGTGGGTATTTCCATTCATTAATTTAATTACTCTTAATGAAGCTATCTTTCTGCTTAGCTTTAAGGCCTCATTCGATTTTATTTTACTCTTTACCTTTGCCCGTTATTACAAACAAAAGAAAACCCTGTGGTTTTATCTCCCAGGCGTGTTTCTTATTCCTGTTTATACTTTTCTGATAGCCATATTTGGCAATATTATTCCTTCAAAGTGGAAGGGTAGGCGTGTTTCTGCTCTGTAATATTGTTTCTGCAAGAAGTAAATCGAAAGGCTCTGTAATTTTAATATTACTTTCGTCTCCTTTAAATAAATGAATTTTAACCCCAAGCAATTCAACCAGACTAGCATCATCAGTGAAAGAACTTTTATATTCCTGCTGATAAGCTTTCTTCAGTAATGAAACACTATAAGTTTGAGGTGTTTGTATTCGTATCAACTCATTTCGATCGATAACCGAGCTATTATTATCCTTATAAATACGAATGCTATCATTAATATGAACATATGGAACTGCTGATCCATTTATCTTTGCCCAGTTAAAGGAATTTGAAATAATCTCCTTGCTTACCAACATCCGCACTGCATCATGAACTCCAACCAATCCGTTTTCATCCTCTATTGCCTTCAATCCATTTTTCACAGAATGATATCGTGTTTCGCCTCCTTTTACTAATATAAAAGGTATATCTATTGGGTATTTTTCGCAAAGAACTTTCCAGTTGTCCATTTGTGCTTCAGGTAGAACTAATATTTGTATGCAGTTAGAACTGTAATTATAAAAGGCTTGCATCGAATGCATTAAAACAGGCAAATTGTTAACTAAAAGGAATTGTTTAGGCACATTGGAATTCATTCGAACTCCCTGACCTCCGGCAACTATAATAACATATTGGTTTTGTAACATCACTGCAAATTAATACAATTCTTTAATCTAATCCTTGATTTTTTATTAGATTCATTTAAAATTTACTTTAACCTAAATACCGAAAATAAAAAAAGACGCCCTAAAGCGTCTCTTTTTACTTTTCATTATAGTTTAGTAAAACATATAACGATTATCTTCAATCTCAGCTTTTTTCTCTAATACCTGGAAAACCTGATTGTTTACTCTTGATTGAAACATACTTGCTCCTTGCATACGAATCATTTTAAAATCTTTGGTAGGTTGTGGTTGAATAATGTCATCAACATACACAACATAAGCACCATTATCGCCTGCAATAGGAGCAGAGAGAGTTCCTTTTTTCAAAGAAAATACTCGTCCGATAACTTTAGGTTCTGGACCATATTGAGAAAGATTATATGCTGAAAAATTCAATTCAGTGGTGTCTACTTTTGAGGTTAAATTGGTTGCCAGTTGATATAAGTCTTTAGTTTTACTTAAATTCGTATTGAATTTTGTAACCAGCATTTCGCCTTTTTTATCACGTTTCACCATAGGTTCCATATAGGTTTTAGCTTGTTCAAGTGGGGCTATTCCCTTTTCGCGAATTTCTTTTACATAAGCCACAATGTAATTATTATCAATATTAAATACAGATGAAACCATATCTTTAGTGGTGGTTTCATTATAAGCCCAATGAATTACTTCACGACCTGCAGTTAGACCTGGTAAACCTTTATCCATAGGTTGAATATATTCTCCTTGACGTTTGTTTAATCCTAGCGCAACTACAGCTTTATTAAATAATTCAGGGGTTTTATTATCACTGGCAAACTTATTGGCTTTTACAAAAATAGCCTGATCAGTTTCTTTACTTGCACTGATTGCCTTTGTTACTGCAGCTATCTGGAATTTACGTACAGGTAATGTTTTTCCGCTTACATTGATAATGTGAAATCCAAAATCAGTTTCAACTAAAGTGATATCACCTATTTTTCCATTAAGAACGGCATCGTTAAAAGGTTTAATCATGGCACCATCTGTAAACCAGCCTAAATCTCCTTTGTTCTTTTTTGCAGAAGGATCATCAGATAAGGTGCTTGCCATTTGTAAAAATAATGCGGGATTTTTCTTAACCTCAGTAAAAATACTATCGGCTTTCGCTTTCGCTTGTACTTTAGTACGGATTTGTTCCTGAGTGGCACCCTTTGCTTCTTTGTATGAAATCAGTATATGACTTGCTTTTAAAGAATCGGGACGAAATTGAATATCCAGAATTTTTGCCATATAATAATTGTTGTTCTCAACAACTGGAGGCATAATTGAACCAATAGGGTTTTTGCTTAAGAATGAATCAACCAAAGATGGCATTACACCTAATTTAATAAATGAACTATCATAACGACTATCTGAGTTTGAATTTACAAAGTTTTGCATATCTGTCGATTGCTGAAACTCATTAAAAATGCCAGCTACGTCTTTTTGAATTTGATCTAAATCTGTTTTAGAAGGTAGTACTTCAAATAGAACATATTCTAAATCTCTAGAAGGCTGTTGTTCGAATTGATTTTTATGTTCCTCATAATATTTCTTTAAATCATCTTCGGTTACAGTGACAAGTTTATCGTCAATCGTTTTGTAATTCAAACCAACGAACCTTAGTTTTGCAATGGTTGATGATTCACTATACATCCGTTTGGCGAAAGCTGTTGGAAGATAATATGATTTTGCAATCAAATTAGTGTATTTTGTACTTAGACGGTCGCTTTTAATTGCTTTTTCCAGATTCAGGTAGTTTTTCTTCATTGCTGGTTCTACCTTGTCAATGTTATTTAGGAAATTAGATACTGCTGAAGGGTTGAATTGTCCTGTTTCGGGGTCTTTAAAAGCTTGCGTGATATAAGCATGTGGGTTTTTCCCTCTGATTAAATCATCCAATTCATCAGCCGAAACTGTTAATCCCAATTCGTCAAGTTGTTTAGTTAGAATGATTTCTCTAACCATTTGACCCCAGGCCTGTTGTTTTATTTGAAAAGTCTCATCATTTGTGAGGTTTTCTTTTCCCGATTGTTGCTTGTAGGTCTCTACTTGCTCGGTTACCTTAGCTTCAAACTCCTGATATGAAACTTTATCACCAGATATTTTTGCAAAAGTAGTCGATTTTTTAGGTCCTTTCTTTATAAAGTCTCCTAATACAAATGATGCAAGTGCCACGCCTACAATGACTATTATAAGCCCTGAGCGTTTTCTTATTCTACCAATTACTGCCATAAAAATTATTTTTTAAAAGAATTTGCAAATGTATATTTTTTTTTCAATTAAACGAAGGTTTATTCACTGCAAAGGCAAATTTTCAAGCGTTTAACATTCATTTTCACCGTAAAAAGAGTATGAATTAATTGTTTATACTAATAAATATTAGTTATCATACTACATAATGAGGGAAATTATTTTAGCTTCAAATCAACCTCAGCCTGTTTAGTTATTCTGAAGATTATCTATCCAAAGTTTTAACTGTTCAATGGTAAGTGCAGCTACATCAACTTTATGCTTCTTACGAAGGCCTCCTAAATCATTAAAAAGTTTGTTAGGATTTGCTTTTAATAGCTCTGCTACTGACGAAATGCCGGTTTTTTTCATAAGTCCCACCCACTGTTCGGGTATACCACTTTTTAGAAACTCTTCTTCATCCGATACAGTTGTACCACTAACTTCAGGTTTCATCTGGGGGAAAAACAAAACATCCTGAATTGAATTTGCGTTGGTCATAATCATGGTCAGGCGATCGATGCCAATGCCAAGACCTGCCGTAGGAGGCATTCCAAACTCGAGTGAACGAAGGAAATCTTCATCCAATACCATTGATTCAGTGTCACCTCGTTTTCCCAACTCCAACTGCATCTCAAAGCGTTGACGCTGATCAATAGGGTCGTTGAGTTCAGAAAAGGCATTGCAAATTTCTTTTCCATTGCATATTGCTTCAAAACGTTCCACTATTCCTTCTTTGGTGCGGTGTTTCTTGGCTAAAGGTGACATTTCAATTGGATAATCAGTAATGAATGTAGGTTGAATTAAGTTTGGCTCGCAAGTAGCTCCAAATATTTCATCAATTAATTTCCCTCTTGCCATACTATCATCAGTTTCAATTCCAAACTTAATGGCAACTGCAAGCAATTCCTTTTCATCCATCTCACTGATATCGATTTTCGTAAAATGCT
Organism: uncultured bacterium; assembly: GCA_903922465.1. Classification (GTDB taxonomy): domain Bacteria; phylum Bacteroidota; class Bacteroidia; order Bacteroidales; family CAIXTV01; genus CAIXTV01. The sequence continues at coordinate 2,253 of CAIXTV010000176.1, read as the reverse complement.
CAATGGCTTCATACATGCTAAAGCGTTTCCAGGGACGTGCAAAGTTGATGCTGTTTTCTCCCACTTTCACCTCAGTAGAACCATGTAGGTCGAGGGCAATCTTTTCAACCATTTCCTCCACCAAATCCATCATCCAGTAATAATCTTTATAGGCAACATACAATTCCATTTGGGTAAATTCTGGATTATGAAACCTGTCCATCCCTTCGTTTCTGAAATCTTTTGAAAATTCATAAACCCCGTCGAACCCCCCAACTATTAGTCTTTTTAAATACAACTCGTTGGCAATACGCAAATACAAAGTAGTGTTCAAAGTGTTGTGAAAAGTCTTAAACGGACGAGCAGCAGCACCGCCATAAAGAGGTTGCAGTATGGGCGTTTCCACTTCCAGATATTCTTTCAAATTCAAAAAAGTCCTCATCGAATTCACCAGCTGTGTGCGTTTCAAAAAAACTTCTTTTACGTGAGGATTGACTATCAAATCGACATAACGCTGACGATAACGCATCTCAGCATTCGTAAAAGCATCAAACACTACATCATCTTTTTCCTTTACAATCGGAAGGGGTTTGAGCGATTTACATAGCACTTTCAATTCCTGTACATGCAAGGTCGTTTCCCCCATCTGGGTAGTAAAAACATATCCTTTCACCCCTATAATATCACCAATGTCCAGCAAACGTTTAAAAACAATATTATAGAGGGTTTTATCTTCTTCAGGACATAAGTCATCGCGTTTAAAGTACAACTGTATTTTGCCTGTCGAATCCTGTAGTTCTACAAAAGAAGCAGCACCCATAATCCTGCGGCTCATAATTCTCCCGGCAAGGCTAACTTCCTTAAAAAGACTGTTATCTTCTGGATAAGACTTTAATATTTCCTGTGCATTTGCACTTACTTCATATAATTCTGCAGGATACGGATTAATGCCCAGAGCATACATTTGTTGTAGCGATTCGCGACGTATTTGTTCCTGTTCGTTTAGTTCAAGATTCATTCTTTCAATTTTTTGCAAAGATATAAAACTTACATAAATGCCTGACTTATGTTTAGAACTTCAAATTCTTTAATGATACATCATCTGAACGTATACCATAGTGTTGCTAAATACTAAACTCTTATTTCCTTTTTTGAGCATTATCAGTTAACAGCAAACCAATTCACCAATACCCCAATTCCAGCAGGAAAGAAAAAGACCCAATACCCAAATTTCAAATTCCAAGTCTCAAGGGGAGAAGAGCATATTTTAAACATCATTGCAAGACGAAACTGCCTATTTGAAAAGTCATTGTGAGGAACTGACTAGCCTAACAGACAGGGAAGGATGAAGCAATCTCCAACCCATAAAGCTGTTTAGACTTTTGGGAAGGAAAAGACCCAAGACCCAAATTTCAAATTCCAAGTCCCAAGGGGGAAGAGCATATTTTTAACATCATTGCAAGACGAAACTGCCTATTTGAAAAGTCATTGCGAGGAACTGACTAGCCTAACAGGCAGGGAAGGATGAAGCAATCTCCAACCCATAAAGCTGTTTAGACTTTTGGGAAGGAAAAGACCCAAGCCCCAAATTTCAAATTTCAAGTCCCTAGGGGCGAAAACGTATTTTTAAGATTCGCTTCTCTGAATTATCATTTTAGACTTTGCACTTTAAAAAACAAAGTAAGATTCTTTGCGGTTCTTTGCGAGTTCTTTGCGGTTCTCTGCGTTTAAATATTCAAAAACAAAGTTCTTATAGCTTTTCCATTTCATCATATTTCAAAAACAAATAAACATTGATTTGAAGAAGTAAAATGAATTTCTTCCTTAGTGTTTCTTTGAGTCTTAGTGCCTTCGTGGCGAAAAAGAAATTGCCACAAAGACTCTAAGAACTCTAAGATTCACAAAGAGCTCTTAATAAGCAATAACACATTAACCTATTAACCCATAGTTATTTGGCGATTTAGTGAATTGTTGATTTAGTGATGTATTTTCTTCCTTAGTGTTTCTTTGAGCCTTTGCGTCTTGGTGGCAAAGAAAGAATGCCACTAAGCCTCTAAAAGCACCAATATTCACAAAGAAATACCTAGTAACCAATAACACATTAACCCAATAACCCATTCAATTCCAGGTGTATGATGCATTTCAAAAGTTCAAATTCATATATTTTCCTTGCATAATTATATATTTTCCTTACAAAATGTCATATTTTCCTTACAAAATATCATTTTTTCCTTGCAAAATATTATTTTTTCCTTACAAAATATCATTTTTTCC
>CAIXTV010000175.1 GCA_903922465.1 uncultured bacterium | reverse complement strand
TGCAATTAATAATTAACAATTAATAATGAAAAATCAAGGAAATCAAATGTTTGGGCTTTCTATTTGGGCGATTTAGAGAAGGGTGAGAACATAATAGATAGAAGAAAATTGTTTTTATTTTAATGCTTGCAATCGATATAAAATGTAATTTTATTGTCCTAAATAAGCTGATAATGAAGACACAAATTAATTGGATAGTTACAAATTATCCTGCACTCAAAGCGGCATTACAAATGCCGCTTAGCCGCTCCGTAGTTAAATTTGGGAGACAAATGCCGCCGAAGGGGAGATTTAGAATATTGTTAAATAAACCCAAGAAACAATTGAATTAATCAACTTAATATTATTGATATGAAAAAAATCTTACTTTTTATTTTAATCTCTTTTTCTCTTTCTGAAATGGCATATTGTCAAAGTAAATCAATTGGATGGGTTCTGCAAAACTCTGGCACCAACAAACAACTTTATTCTGTTTATTGTATTAATAATGATACTGTATTAGCAGTAGGTTCAATGGGAATTATCCTAAGAACGATAAATGGAGGGCTTCAATGGGATTCGGTATATTCTGGAACAAATAGTGAGTTACTTAATGTGAAATTTATTAACCAAAACATTGGTTATATTGTTGGTTATGATGGAACAATTTTAAAATCCACTAACGGCGGCATAAATTGGTCTAATATTGGAATTACAAATATGGTGTTATTTGATGTGTATTTTTTTAATGCTGATACAGGATGGGTAGTTGGAGGAAATAGCGGGGGTGTTCCTATTGGGTCAAAAGGTGTATTAATGAAGACATATAATGGTGGAGTAAATTGGATCATTGATTCTACTCTAAATAAGACCATATCATCGATTACCTTTATTGATAAAGATACAGGATATTATTGTGCGCAAAATAGTTCTGAACCTGCCATTATACGGAAAACAACTAATGGAGGAAATTCATGGAATACTGTATACATTTCAAATGGAATAAATTGGTACTATTCCAATATTCAATTTTCTTCTGCAAAAACAGGATATATAAATGGTTATACTGAAATATTAAAAACAGATGACTATGGTTTAACCTGGATATCAAACTTATTTAGTGTTTATCCTCAATCTATATTTTCATTTCAAATGATGGACAGTTGTTACCTATATTATTCTGATGGACCAGATATTTGCATGGCTGAATATTGTAATAATATTATATCTAATTGCCTGTCTGCACTTGATCTTAGAGGTTTAAATTTTATTGATCAAGATTATGGTTTTGTAGTTGGTATATATGGCAGAATATTTAAATGGGGTTATTATGATGCGATATATGAGAAAGTAAAAAATGATGATATTAAGATTTCCCCAAATCCATTTAATGATAAAATCACTCTTACTTTCACTAAGGAATATTTAACAAAAGACAATTTTAATATTTCAATACACTGTTGTCCGATGAAAAAATAAAGAGTAGGGAGTAAGAAACTCCCTATCTCTTTTCATAGTAGTTTTGTTTCGCAAAAAAATCAACAACTATGAGCAAAACTACATATTTTTTTGGACAATCGGTTTTCGGACAGCTG
>CAIXTV010000174.1 GCA_903922465.1 uncultured bacterium | reverse complement strand
TTCAATTAGGTTTTTAACATTAAAAGTAAAGATGTTTTCTTCAGAATTAATGCTATAATTAGCAACAAGTCTTCCCATTAAATCCATTATTCTTAAGTTAGCTGAACCTTCTGAAAGATAATATTCCAATGACACTGATTCATTTGCAGGATTAGGATAAATAATAAATGAAAGTTTTAATTTGGAAAGCTGAGGTAATATACTCTGCCCTCCAATAGCATTAGAAAAATCAATATCAAGCAATGCACAGGCTGCTGCAACTGCATTTCCATCGTAAAATAAATCTCCATCACAAATAGTATTTAACAAAGTTGTATCACTCGAACTAATAGTAGTGCTATCTAAAACCCACGAATTTAAATATATAGAAGCCACATCAACCAACTCGCCATACAAAGCCATATTACTATCCACTTGTATATCTCCCAATTCAGCCAAAGCATCAATATGATTTTGTTCCTCTATCCATTATTAATTCTCAATTTCTCAATAGCTCCACACTACCTCTCAACCAAACATCTGCCTCATCTTTAGCAGTTGCGTGAAAAATATAAAAATAAACACCATCAGCCATATTCTTTCCATCCCACTCTTTACCTTCATATACTTTAACTCCCCATCTATTAAGTACCTGCATTTGAAATTGCCATCCCACAGTATTAATAGCCTCAAACTTATCATTAATACCATCTCCATTAGGAGTAAAAATATTAGGTAACTGAGGTGGTTTTAAAGTTTCTATTGGTGGGATAGTTGTGGTATCACATTCTATCACCGAAACATCATCTATATAATAATAAGCATAACCTCCGTGAGGGGGAAAACTGATATGCAAATTTTCATCTCTTATAAAATTGCCTATGGTCAAATAATCCTCTCCTCCTTGAGCGGTGAACACACCTGATATTTTTACCCAATTGGTGGTATCACTAATAATATTACCAATCGGATTAAGAACCTGAGGAGATACATTAATAACATAACTTGTATCAGTATTCAAATATCTCACAGAATCTTTTGAAAAGTAAGCTCCAATTCCGTCAATCCCATCAGGTTCCGGATTGTTACACAACCGTGTAAGTGAAACCCAAAATTCAACGCAATATAATTTATATGCCTCAAGTGTATCATTTAGTTTAACTTCAATATATTCTCTATATCCTCCATGAGGCCATCCAGATTCATATAATCCAATACCTGCATAAGCTTGACCTGTTCTTGCTTCTTGAAAACCGAATAGATTATTTGGTACCCCCCCCCCTCCGCATGGGGGAGGTGTTGGGTAATAATAGCAAGCATTAAAGTAATCTGAAGAGGAAACAGTATTTGGAGCGAACCATGGGATTGCTTTAATAATATCTCCACCATTTAATAAACAATCAATAGTATACTCAAAACTTGGATTTGGAACTAAATTAGTTTGAGCTTTTGAGTTAAACAAACTAAGTATAAAATAGAATATAAAGAAATATAATTTCATAAAAATAAAGGCATTAATCTCCCCTTCGGCGGCATTTGTCTCCCAAATTTAACTACGGAGCGGCTAAGTGGCATTTGTAATGCCGCTTTGAGTGCAGGATAATTTGTAATTATCCAATTAATTTGTGTCTTCATTATCAGCTTATTTAGGACAATAAAATTACATATTATATCGATTGCAAGCATTAAAATAAAAACAATTTTCTTCTATCTATTATGTTCTCACCCTTCTCTAAATCGCCCAAATAGAAAGCCCAAACATTTGATTTCCTTGATTTTTCATTATTAATTGTTAATTATTAATTGCA
>CAIXTV010000173.1 GCA_903922465.1 uncultured bacterium | reverse complement strand
ATCTGTTTAAAAATCGGTGAAATCGAAATTTTTCCTAATTTTGTACTCATAGAAAAGTTCTTTAGTTATAATTGTGTTTGGAATTACAAATATACACTTTTGAGCTTTTCTTTTTTTATTTATTTGTTCGGACAGTTATGATATAGAATGATAAAAAACAGAAAAGCATTTATTATGAAACAGGGTTTTCTACTCTTGATTGTATTCTTTGGAATAAGCACTTTCACCTCGGCTAATGATAATAAGAAAGTTATTATCAGTGGTCATGTGCGCGATGCTAAGAATGGAGAAGACCTACTTGGAGCTTCGGTTTATGTAAAAGAAATTTCTTCAGGTTCAGCAACTAATCTCTATGGATTTTATTCGATAAGTCTTTACCCTGGAACCTATCATATTATTTATTCTTATGTTGGCTATGAGTCAATAACAAAAACTCTCGAAATCAAATCAAACATGCTGCTGGATGTTGAACTCACATCAAAGCAATTGCTCATAAAAGAGGTGGTAGTTCAAGGTAAACTCGAGAATGATAATGTGGTGAAAACCGAAATGAGCACCACGAAAATGGATGTTAAATCCATACGTAGGATTCCCGCTCTTTTAGGAGAAGTGGATGTGATTAAAGCCATACAACTATTGCCCGGAGTACAGGCATCATCCGAAGGGGCATCAGGCTTCAGCGTAAGAGGTGGAGGAATCGACCAAAATCTTATTATTCTTGATGAAGCAACGGTTTATAATGCATCTCATCTCATGGGTTTCTTTTCGGTGTTTAATAATGATGCAATAAAAGATGTCACACTCTATAAGGGTGACATTCCTGCTTGTTCTGGTGGAAGATTAGCTTCATTGCTAGATGTAAGAATGAAAGATGGCAACATGAAACGTTTCGCTGCAACAGGTGGCATTGGAATAATATCAAGCCGATTAACACTCGAAAGCCCCATTGTTAAAGATAAAGCATCCTTTATTATCTCCGGCCGACGAACATATGCCGACCTTTTCCTTAAACTGAGCGACAATGTTATGCTCAAAGACAATTCACTCTACTTTTGGGACTTAAATGCAAAAGGCAATTGGATAATCGACCAAAACAACAGATTATATCTCTCGGCCTATTTGGGGAAAGATGTTTTTAAGGGGAATATGTTTGCATTGGGATGGGGAAATTCAACCCTTACCTTGAGATGGAATCATTTGTTTTCGCAAAAATTATTTACAAATTTCACAGCACTATATAGCAAGTTCAATTATAACTTAGGAATCCCTAAAGGACAGCCAGGAGCCTTCGACTGGACCTCATCGCTAACTGATTATGGTTTAAAAGCTGACTTCACTTACTTTTTAAACACTGATAACACCCTTCGTTTTGGGGTTTCTGCTATTTATCATTCATTTATGCCAGGAATAGCCAAAGGGCTTGGAGATGATTCTTTTTTCAATGAATATTCTGTTCCAAACAACTATGCTTGGGAAGATGGGGTTTATGTAAGTAACGAACAAAAGGTGAATGCAAGATTATCTCTTAAGTATGGAATTCGATATTCACTGTTTCAAAATGTAGGGAAAGGCACTATTTACAACTTCAACAGCAATTACGATACTATATCTTCAACAGTGTATCCTTACGGGGAAGTTTTTAATTATTTTCATGGCCTTGAGCCTCGCTTAGGAGTGAATTATCAGATTACCGAGACAAGTTCTATCAAAGGAAGCTACTCACGTTCGCGTCAATATATGCAGTTGGCATCTAATTCCACTTCGGGGGCGCCCTTCGATGTTTGGTTTCCTTCAAGTCCGAATGTTCAGCCACAAATTTCCGATCAATATGCCTTAGGTTACTTTAGGAACTTTTATAAAAACCATCTTGAAACTTCAATAGAGCTCTATTATAAAGCCATGCAACACACTATCGATTTTAAAGATCATGCAGAACTTTTACTTAACCGACAATTGGAAGGTGAGTTGCGTTTCGGTAAATCGTGGGCTTATGGTGCTGAATTCTATGTAAAACTTCAATTAGAAAAGTGGAGTGGCTGGGTTAGTTATACACTGTCGCGCTCAGAGCGCAAAATCGATGGGATCAATAATAACAAAATTTATCTTTCCCCTCATGATAAACTACATAGCATTAGCGTAGTGCTTAGTTATGATATCAGCAAACGGCTTAGTGCAGGGGCTAATTGGGTGTATGCTTCGGGTTCACCGGTTACTTTCCCAACAGGTAAATTTACTTATGGAAACACCATTGTACCTGTTTACTCCGACAGAAACACTTACCATATGCCCGATTATCACCGACTTGATATTTCTGTTACTCTAAAAGGAAAAGAAAAACTAGGAAGAAAATGGCATGGCGAATGGAACTTCTCTGTTTATAATGCCTATGCACGTAATAATGCCTGGGTTATAAACTTCAGGCAAGATGAGGACAACCCAAATGTGACCATTGCCGAAAAGACCTATTTGTTTTCCCTTATTCCTTCAATTACTTATAACTTTAATTTTTAAAATATGATACTACTTATAAAACAGTTTATCAGACAACTTTATCTTCTACTCCCCTTATTTCTGTTGTCCTTTAACAGTTGTGTCGAGAAGATTGACATTAAATTAGACGACAGCTTTACCCGCTTGGTGGTGGAAGGCTCTGTAACAAGCGACAGTGTTTTACATTGGGTTAAGCTAGGTTTAACCAGCAATTATTTTAATAATCAGGGCTCCCCATTTGTTTCGGGTGCGACAGTCACCTTATCAGACGGAAATACGGTTTGGCATCTTTTCGAGCATCCTACTTATAAAGGTTCTTATTATTCAGCCATTCCATTCAAAGGTGAAGTAGGAAAAAACTATAGCATCCAAGTGAGTAATGTTGAGATCGGAGGAGAATCTAAAGCATGTTCAGCTAACTGCAGCTTACCTGATAATGGGCGACTCGATTCAATTTCTATTGTTGAGTTTGCTGGTTTTGATTACTGGATTATTAAATTGTATGCTCAGGATCCTCCTGATGTGGCCAACTTTTATATGTTTAATGTTTATAGGAATGGTGAACTTATGACCGATACTATTCAAAATGTAACTATCAGCAATGATATTCTGTTCGACGGAAATTATACCAACGGAATTCAGGTGCAATTTTTTCAAAAAAACAAAGTAATTACCGGCGATACCATTACTCTTGAGATGGCAGGAATAACAAAGGAATATTACAAATTCCTAGAAGCTTTAAAAACCGAAGCAGGCTATCATAATCCTCTTTTTGATGGCCCTCCGGCTAATGTAATTGGTAACATTTCAAACGGAGCATTGGGCTTTTTCGCCGCCCAATCTCTAGCCAGAACCTCTGCCATCATCCCATCCTCAAAGAAACATTATACCAATGAAGCAATAAGCCCATTTATTAAAAACGAAATATTGCAAAGAAGATAGTATAACACTTATTTAAATTAACACTTTCGACATGAAAACACATAATCATTGCAGCTCTAATTCTCATCTTAAATTGATTTTGGCTTGTCTCATAACTGCATCTGTCATTACTTTCACTTTCAAAACTTCTTGTGCACAAGAAGGGAAAGACAAGGGAACAATTAAAGCCGATACCGTAATCCACTGGATGACTTTCACTCAAGCAATAGAAGCCAATAAAAATTATCCAAAAAAGAAAATCTTTATCGACCTTTTTACTGATTGGTGTGGCTGGTGCAAAAAAATGGATGCAGCTACCTTCTCAAATCCTATATTGGCTCAATATATGAACGAGCACTATTATCCTGTAAAGTTTAATGCAGAACGTTCCGATACAGTAGAATTTCAAGGGAAACAATTTGTAAACCCCTCACCTAGCACAGTGCGTTCGACCCATCAACTTGCCTATGGTTTGCTCAATGGAAAACTCTCCTACCCTTCTTATGTTTTCCTTGATGAAAATTTTAATATGCTAACGATAGTTAGTGGCTATTACGAAGTAGCGCCTTTTGAACCTATATTGCATTACTTTGGCGATAATCAACAGAACGAAATGCCTTATCAGCAATTTGAGAAGACTTTTAAAGGTAATTTCAAATAGTAACATTCAGGTTAAATGGCTTTTGAATTTCAAACACATTTTTCCTCATTAAAATCAGGAAAGAATCAATTGTAAACAGTTTAATTCCGATTGAATGGAAACATAATTGACTATAAACTAGCTTTTGGCAAGTTTAAATTATCGAAATATTTTCTACTTATAACACAGAACTCTCATTTCTCTTGGAATTTGGAGCCATAATTTTTCCCCTACAATCCTCAATCGACAATCCTTAGCTCGCAAAACATAAATTCAAGACATCTTTGGACTTTATCCCAAAAGCCTAAATGTCTACAAGTCTAAAACCCTCTACCCTCCTTTGAATTTAAGTTTATGGAGTTTGTGGCTTTTAAAGAAAAACTAAAAAACTTTCATTTCTCTGTCAATAAACCGAGTTGTTTTATACATGCAGAGAATTTAACCACATCAATGGGCTTGGTAATATATGAATCACAACCTAGCTTATAACAAGCTTCAACTTCACGAGGATCGTCAGTAGTAGTAAGGATCATTACAGGAATCTCCTTAAGTACTTTATCTGATTTCATTCTTTTTAAAACTTCCAGACCATCCATTTTAGGCATATTAATATCCAGCAACAATAGGTAACGCTCATTTTTCCTCCTAACATCATTAATGCCTGTTTTTGACAAGAAAAACCATACTTCCTCTCCATTCGAAAAACGAATAACATCATTCTTTAGACCAGAATCTTCAATGTCTTCCCGAATAAGCTCTGCATGACCATCATCGTCTTCAGCAATCAAAATTATAAAGTCTTTAGGTGTTTTCATTTAAAATACAGGTTGAATATATTCATTAATTTCGAATGAGGTCCTATTCGCAAAAGGTAATTATAAAACATTATCATAACATTATCATGTTTATTTTACTCAACAAAAATATTTTTCTGTAATTCAACATAGAAAGTTGTCCCAACACCTTCTTCCGACTCAGCCCAGATTTTACCTTTATGCTTCTCTGTAATTCTCTTTGAAAAGCTTAAACCTATACCCTCCCCTGCTTCTGGCAGAGCAGCATCGACACGATAAAAAACATCCCAAATCTTATCTAAATGTCTTGGACCAATTCCAAGTCCAGTGTCCTTTATACTGTATATTACTTTATTATATAGGGTTTTTGCTGAGATTGTAATAATCATTTCTCTATTCTTATCCCTATACTTCAAGGCATTCCCAATTATATTTGAGAATAGTTGGTTAAGTTGATTTTCATCGCCCCAACAATCAAACATTTCTTCAACAACCACCTTTGCGGAAATATCTGTAATCTGAAAATTATGAGTAGCAATAATGGTTTTGAATAATTTAGTCATATTTACATTAGTAATAACCATCTTAACCCTACCTGTCCTTGAAATTTGCAAAAGACCATTAATAAGAGTGTCCATTTTTGTAACATTGGATAAAATGAAATGCAAAGTTTTAGGAATGCCCTCATTAGTAATTTTCTCGATATTGTCTTTGATCTCATTATCAAGATTACACTCTTCAAGTAGAGTTTTCATTAAATCAAACTGTTTGAGGAAACGCTTACTAAACCCCTGAATATTGACTAATGGAGTCCTTAAATCATGAGAAGTTATATAAAGGAAATTCTCCAACTCCTTGTTTTTCGCAAATATTACGTCTTGAATTTGTTTTATTGCAGTAATATCGGTAAAGATGGTTGCAAAAGAGTTCTTTTTAGGAGAAATCGCTGAAACCATGAAGTGTTTATCCATTTGAGCAATATAAGTATCGTATTCAAAAGGCTCGCCATTAATACCAACTTGAGCCAAATCCTTAAAATTTGCAGAAAACCCAAGTGGGAAAACATCGGTTGCAAATTTGCCTACTACATCTTCCTTGCTAAGTCCTAGGAAGTTCGAAAATGCGGCATTACAATCGTTTATTCGAAAATTTATGACTTCACCCTTTTTATTAGACACTAAATCATATAGTGCAACCATTTCGGTCATTGTACCAAAGAGAGCACTTAATTTTTCTTCGCTTTCTTTCAATAATTCTTCTGCTTTTTTCCGCATAATATACAGACCTATTTGATTTGCAAATAGCTCAATAATTTCATTATTACGAATGCTAGCTCCTTTCTGAAAAATCAAAGTGAAATCGCCAATCGATTTTTGATTTTTAGTAATCTTTACAAGATAAACCTCCCCAATGTTAAAAGCTTTTTCAATTAATGAAGAAACAGACTTGGGAATAACAATGCCCGCTAGGTCATGTAATGAATTGAACTTGGTTATAGTTTGGTCTTTTATTTTTTCTTCACGCTCATGATCATACTTCCACTTTTTATTAATCACCTCATACCCTAAAAAAGCGCTTGTCTTCAATTTCATTTCACTAATCCCTGACAAGGCTACAGAAGTAAAATCGCGACCTTCCTCATCAAATAAATTAAACACAGCATATTTTGCTCCCGATATTTCGAGGAGAATGTCTGTCATTTTTTTAAAATCCAAACCTCCTGAATTAATATCAATTAATTCAGTGCTTGTAAACAATACTTTTTTCAGGAAGTCTCTGTTCTCTTGTAATTCTCTTTCAGCCTTCTTTCGGACAGAAATATCTGTTGCTATTCCAATAAGCGCAAGTGGTTCGTCATATTCACCATGAATAACAGAAGATGAAACTAAGACCGGAAACTCACTACCGTCTTTTCGACGATTAATAAGCTCACCATGCCAACCTCCATCAAGTGTTTTAGGGATTATCTCCTTTATTATTTCAGCAGAATTATTTGATGAACGAATCATGGAAATATTTCTTCCAAGCACCTCGTTTTCTTTAAATTGATAAGTTTCTATAAAAGCATTATTTACAAATATCACATTATCATTCATATCAGTAATGCTCACACATTCACTAACACTCCTTATTGCGTGAGCAAGCATTGAAATAGTTTTCTCCGCTTGCTTACGTTCTGTAATATCAATAATAGAACCTATCAGTTTTTCGGGTTCATTATTTGCATCTTTCTCTAATTCAGCCAATCCGAGCACCCAACACTCCTTGCCATCACTATGTCTTATAATTTGATATTCTTTATCAAACTTCTGACCTTTTCCTAAAACATCATTTGCAACATAATTGAGCATTATCTCACGCCAATCAGGATGAATAATTTTCACCCAACCTTCATAAGTATGAGGGTAATTTTTATCAATCCCGAAAATTTCATCTAATATTGATGAGCTTCGCCAAAGATTGTCTGCTATTTCCCATGCAAAACTACCAATTTTAGCAATCGATTGCGATTCTCTTAAAAGCCTCTCACTCTCTCTTATTGCATCTTCTGCTTCTTTACTAGCAGTTATATTTTCATGTAATAATACAAATTTCTCTGGACTGCCATTACTATCAGTTAATGGGAAAATAATAGCACGAATCCAAACCGGTTTATCTGGAAGATTGACATCAAGGTTCTTAACGTTGAAGAACTGATCAGGAAGATGTATGATTTCACCTTTTCTCAAGAGAACAAAAAGTTCTTCAAGCTCCGGATTCATTCTCTGAAGATCATCAAAAATGGAATATTCAGAGGGAGGAATTGCACCAAAAAGCTCTGTATGTGCTGGATTAACTTTAAGCGTGTAGCCATTTAAATCAACTATTTGAATTGACAAAGGATTTTTCACGATAATGTCTTCAAACATTCCTTCAGCCTTCTTCCGTTCAGTCACATCACGAGCTGAACCGACTAATCCAATAAATTCATTCTTATCATTAAATAAGGGAGCTTTATGAACGTCAAGATAAAGAAACTTACCTTTAACATTACCAAACTCATCAAATTGCTTATGCTTCATTTCCTGAGTGGTAACTTGATCGGAATTCACACAAAGTTCTCCGAAAGTATGCCAGTTCGGATCTTCAGGATGTAAATTGCGTTCGCGATAAGCAAAAAAGTAATCGTCTTTCCCAATGGGTTCAGATGTATCAACTGCCCCAAGTAGGTTCTCACAAATGGCTTTATTGGCGAAAATAAATTTATTATTCAGATCTTTTGCCCATAACATATCAGGCATAGTATCACTCATTAACCGCATCAGTGTGTAAAGGTTAAAATATTTCTTTTCACTTTCACGCATTGCGAACTCTGCTTCTATTCGTTCAGTAATATCGCTTAAAGAAGTAACTCTGACATCTTTCCCTTTGTATCTCATCATTCGGCCTCTTAACATACAAGGGAATCTAACACCTGCCTTTGTAATAGCAGTTGCTTCATATGGCAATTCATTCCCCAGAAGCATATTATTCATGACCATTTCTCTATCTTCGGGCACTATCCAATCAGTTCCAAATCTTCCAATTGCTTCCTCTGAAGTGTAACCAAACATTCTCTCAGCAGTTTGATTTTGTTCAATACAGACTCCTTTTTCGGAGATAAAGATTGATTCAAAAGTAGCTTCACTTAAACCTCTATACTTTTCTCTGCTCTCTTCAAGCTCTGCTTCTGCTAACTTGCGCTGGGTAATGTCTTTATCTACTCCTCGAAATCCCTTCAAATTTCCAAGTTTGTCGAGTATAGGAACTCCATTTGTAAGAAGGCAAATGCTTTCTCCTTTATCGTTTATGTTCCAATTTTCCAAATCGCGAATATTTGATTTGTTTTCAATTATTTCTGCAAATACCTTAGATATCCGTTTTGCTTCCTCAGGCAGCATAAAATCAAAAGGAGTCATTCCAATAATATTGCCTCTTGAGGTTCCGAAAAAATCCACTCCCTTATCAGAACTATAAGTGTATTTCCCTTTTTCATTTACCTCCCATACCCAATCAGCAGAATTGAAAATAATATCTTTTAGTCTCTCTTCACTTTTAACTAGGGCATCCTGAGCTATTTTCCGCTCAGTGATATCTCTTGTCACACCATAAAGTCCAACAAAAACATTCATCTCATCAAAATCGGGGGTAATTAATACTTCCCCTGTTTTAACTCCTCCATCCTTACAACGATACTCCATTATCATTGTTTTCTTATAATCTTTAGGAGGGCCCTCAGTATTCATGTATCGAGAAACTTCAATCTTAAATGTTTCATAAGCATTTAAAGCAGATTCTGGAGTAAATCGATCATCAAAGCCTTGATTTAGATATTCCTCAACAGAAAAGCCTGTAAACTTTTCTATTGAAGGTGAAACGAAAGTACTTTTCCCATTCAAATCCATTATCCAAACAACATCACTAATCTTTTCAGTAATTAAACGATATTTTTTTTCACTTAACTTTAAAGATTCCTCACTTTTTCTTCTGCCTTCATTTTCTTTTCTAACATCTTCCATTAGATTTAAAGTGGCAGAATGTGTGATTTTTAGCGCCTTTGTCCGTTCTTCAACCAAAATAGAAAGTAATTCGTTGCGATTACGTCTTTCTAAATGGGCATTTTTAATTTTAACCATTGCCCGAATTTGTGCCGTAAGTTCGTGTTCATCAATTGGTTTAGCAAGAAAGGCTTCGGCTCCAACTTCCAATGCAAGAATGCGACTTTCTTTGTTTCCTTTAAGGGAAGTTACAAAAACTACAGGGATATCACTAAGATCTAAATTTGCTTTAAGCATCCTACAAACCTCATAACCATCTATTCCTGGCATTACAATATCAAGCAGAATAACATCAGGATTTTCTAAGGCAGCAATTTCAAGTCCTTTTGCTCCATTTAAGGCAGTTAAAATTACTGCTGAAGGAAAAGCTTCTTTGATTAAGGCATCTATTGCGATAAGATTATCATTAATATCATCAATAACCAGAATTTTTATTTTTTTACTTTCCATACAGAATTTCGTTTATTGTTTTAAAAAACAATTTTTCGTCTATTGGTTTTGCTAAATAAGCATCGAAGCCATAAGCAAGAATAGTTTCCCGATCGGTAGTCATGGCACTTGCTGTTAAAGCGATAATGGGAATATGTTGCAAACTAACATCTTTTCGTATTTTTAAAAAGGCCGTAATTCCATCCATTATAGGAAGGGCAATATCCATAAAGATAAGATTTGGTTTATGAAGCATTGCCATTTCAATACTCTCTATCCCATTTACTGCTTCAATAACTTTGAAGTTATCGGAAAGAAGAGCCTTAACTGTAATCATATTATCAGGATTATCTTCAACAACGAGTATTAATGGCTTGCCAATGATTTCTCTGATAATATTTTCATTTGGAATTTGTATTTCATCAACAACATCGGACACCATTGAGGCTACAGCTTTTTGTAAATCGATGCGGTTTACATCTCCTTTTTGAATTAATTGATGAACATTATTACGTTTTAAGAACTTAAGTTCTTCTTTAGTGATATGCTTGGCTGTTAGTATCAAAACCGGAATATGTGCAGTTGGCTCAGCATTCCTAAGAGTTTTCAGCACTTCAAAACCGTCGATGTCTGGCATCATTAAATCCAAAATCAAGGCATCGGGAATGGTATGATCTATTATTTCTAAAGCCTCTCCCCCATTTCTGGCAATTAGCATCTTATAACCGTTTTCCTCTAAAAAGTCTGTAATCTGAATAATAGCTGGCTCACTGTCTTCAACCAATAAAATTGTTTTCACTGTAGAATCAGCATGCTTTTTTCGAGTGAGCAGCAATTCGGAGAGTTCTAATGCATCTGCAGAGTGTCTCTCAATATTTTTATTTTCATCCAAGAACAAAAGTGGTAACGAAAGGGTAAATTCAGAGCCTTTATTTAACTCACTTTTCACAGTAATGTTCCCTCCTAGCAGATTAGCATATTTCTTTGCTATGGAAAGTCCTAAGCCAGTCCCTCCGTATTTACGGGATGTACTCCCATCTGCTTGACGAAACTCATTGAAGATGTGAGGCAAATGTTTTTCTGAAACTCCAATACCCGAATCACTTATAATAACATTAATATGAGAATCACTCTTATGCACTGCTACTTCCACTTTCCCCTTTTCGGTAAACTTCACAGCATTGCCGATAAGGTTTTGTAAAATATGGAGACATTTCCCTGAATCATTTGTAATTGGCAGGGAGATATCACTATCAATATGAAGCAGTTTAATGTTTTTTTCGTCGGCTTGAGGTTTTATCATACTGACTACTTCAGCCACCAAGTTGTTTACATTGAATTCTGAAATTTCAATTTCTTCGCGACCCGCTTCGATACGGGAAATATCGAGAATGTCATTTATCAATTCAAGAAGGTGTTTCCCATTGCGTTCAATTACTTCGAGATAGCTGGCTTCTTGTGCAGGAATTGTTTTGGTAAGTCTACGATTGAGTACACCCGAAAGTGCAATGACTGAATTAAGAGGTGTGCGCAGTTCATGACTCATATTCGAAAGGAAATTAGTTTTAAGTCGGCTGGCTTCGTCTAATTGTTTTTTCTGAAATTCTAATTCCATGTTTTGCTCAGTAAGCTCTGACGACTGAGATGAAAGTTCGGTTTTTTGAGCTTCCAATTCACTGTTTTGATAAGTCAGTTTTTCTGAAAATTCTTTCATTTTATGGTAGGCCATTATACCTTCAACACGAGCACACAGGGTAACAAGGATGTTATTAATCAACTGAATTGATTGTTTGGTATATTTGCTAATGCTTGCCAAAGAAATGATTGCGATAACTTCATTATCGGCAAGAATGGGTAAGCAAATAATTTCGTTAGGGATAAACTTTCCGGTTACAGTATTAAAAACGAAACGAGTATTTTCAGGAATACTGGCAATATGTTGCACCTTTTTAGTTGCAACTGCAGTGCCAAACACTCCGTCGAAATTATTGGCAGAAAAGGACTGTCGAGCATTTTCATCCGTGCCTAAAGACTCAAAATGTTGATATGTTGTTTTATCGTCGCTCAGCAGATAAATTGCTGCCATTTGTGAAGAAGTATTTTCGGCTAATGCGGTTAGTGTTGCATGGAAGAATTTTTTTGCATCATATTCACTTAGCATTAAAGCGGCAAGGCTTGCGATTCTGGCATCCAAATCGGCATTTACCTGAATGTCTTGTACCATTGAGTTAAAAGAATCGGACAATATCCCAAATTCATTTTTAGAGGAATAGGTGCTTCGAGCATTCATGTCGCCAGTTTCAAAGAGTTGAGCTGCGCGAGTGAGTTCTTTCAAAGGCTTGCGAATGTTGGTTAGTAAGACATAATTAATAAGAAATGAAAGTATGAGTATGGCAATTACCAACATCAACAGTTTGTAATTGAGGGAGCTACTTAACTCTTTTGATTTTGTATATAGTTCGTTACTTTTATTCTTAGCAAAACGGTCAAGCTTACCAAGATGCGTTAGCAGCACTTCAACTTGTTGAGCCACAACACCTGCATAAGATGAACGTTGCAGGGCTTCTTCAATTTCATCTTTATATATCAACCGCATAGTTTCATCACGCATGGAATTCCAAGTAACAAAAGCTTGTTTAACAGAATCAATATCGTATTGTGGGCCTAGATATTGATCGTAAAGAATACCTATTTGTTCGAAGACATCCTGTTTTAATATTTCATTCTGGCTCGTATTATGCAGAGAATGTTCTTTACTGTTTTTCAAGAACAAATCTTTCATGTTGCGCTGAATAGTTAGAATATCCGATTTTAATTCGCCAAGAGCAAGACGTACTTTTAGCGGATGGTTGTATAAGGTT
Organism: uncultured bacterium; assembly: GCA_903922465.1. Classification (GTDB taxonomy): domain Bacteria; phylum Bacteroidota; class Bacteroidia; order Bacteroidales; family CAIXTV01; genus CAIXTV01. The sequence continues at coordinate 10,060 of CAIXTV010000173.1, read as the reverse complement.
TCGGTTTGCATGGATATTTCTTCTGATTGCTGATAAGAAACGACTCCCAATACAGCTACTAATAAAAGCATAGCTGCTATTCCAAGCTTTAGTTGTGTTCCAATTTTAAGATTCTTTATTTTCATAGATATTTCATACTCCTGTCTTATATAAGATTTTAATCGGGTGTTGTTGTTTTTTTATTTTGTTATTTAAATTGATTTGATAAATGAAACTTTAGAATTGAACAAATAGTTCAATTCTACTTTTCTTTCCATTAAAGTCAATAACATTCTCACGCAAATTCCATTTTACGAAATATTGCCGACTGAGGGTATGCTTCATGATAATTGTGATGCATTAATATTTCTCTTTCGGTTTCACCTGTAATGAGGTATCCATTAATTGAAAGGCATTTACTTGCTTTTCCTAGTATAGCTTCTCTGTATTGATTTTTATAGTAAAACAAAAGATTGGCGCATACCACAAGGTCGAAATCGCCAAAGATGCTAGAAGACGGGCAACCTAATTCATCATTAAATAAATCGAAAACTGAAAAATCGATATGTTCTTTTAATTCCTGCTTTATAGTATAAACTTCAGCTTGTTGGGTGAACCATTGATTTAAGCGTTTCATAGATAAAAAAGTTAAAGAACTAGGCAGGAAGTGTCCTTTTACTGCTAAGGAAAGTTGTGATGGGTTTTTATCAGTTGCAAAAATACGGTAGTTTATTCTTTGTCCATTGCAGCATTCTTCTAACAACATTGCTAGGCTATAAACTTCTTGGCCAGAGGCACAAGCAGTTGACCAAATACGTATCTCTTTTCTTTTACTATTCTTCATCTTAGAAATCAGTTCGGGCAGGATAATGCGTTCGAGCACTGAGAAAGTAAGGGGATTGCGAAAAAACTCGCTGTAACTGTTGTGGAGCGAATTAACTAACTTTAGCCTTTCTTCATTATCTTTTTCAAGAAGGAGGCAATAATCTTGCACAGATTTACAATTAGAAACTTCTATTCGTTTCTGTATACTTTTGTTTAGAAATATTTCATCATACTTCGAAATATCAATAACATTTAATTGCAAGAGAAGTTCGATTATATATTCAAGTGTTTCTTTCATTTTTTGTTTTTAGAGAAAGCAGTAAAACTGATTTTTCGATTCGATTGTTCAGTATTATTTTTTTATCAGCATTTTAATCTGCGGCATCAGTTTGCATTTTTTATTCGACAATTACATATTTATCTTCTTGTCCTAATTGTTGGCAGAGTTGGTTAATTTCTTTTTTAAGTTCTATCATTTTAATTTCGCGGTCGATGGTTAAATCGAACCATCTTTGCATTTCATTCATTTTTTCCTGCAAAGCAATTTCTGCCAGTTTGCGTTCGGTGATGTCGATATTGGTTCCTTTTAGGGCAATTAGTTTGCCTTTATGGAAAACAGGAGCTACATTATTGAGCATCCATTTTTGCTTTCCTTCGGGGAAAAGAATTCTCATTTCGAAATGCATGGGCTCATGACTGAAGTAAAACTTGTCGAATCCTTCTTCAACAAGATATAAATCGTCGGGATGTACTCTACTTTTAAAATATTCAAATGTAGGATCTAACTCATCGGGTTCTAACCCAAATAATTTAAAACAGTTTTTCGACCAAGTATTTTTTTTGCTTGTAACATTATATTCCCAGTTACCCATTTTGGCAATTTTCTGGGCATAATGCAATGATGCTTCACTTTCCTTAAGGGCTTGATCTGTTTTTTTGCGTTCGCTGATGTCGAAACAGTGACCTATATATCCAACGAATTCGCCTTGGCTGTTAAAGTTGGGGGTTCCCATATCGATAATCCATCTATACTCTCCACTATGATGGCGAAGGCGATATTCCATTTCAAATGCTTTTTGCTGATCGAACGAAGATACATAAATTTCGACGCAACTTATCAAATCGTCGGGATGCACACCTTCGGTCCAACCATTGCCCACTTCGTGTTCGAGGCTATGTCCTGTAAACTCAAGCCAGGGCTGGTTGAAGAAGTTGCACAGTTTATCGGTGCCCGAAGTCCAGATGAGTGCCGAGCCTGAATTGGCAAGGTTGCGATATTGGGTTTCACTTTCTAATAGTTTTATTTCTGAAAGTTTGCGTTGGGTGATATCATGAGCCAGCACTTGTATACCTATGACTTTGCCTTCTGCGTTAATAATGCGGGTGTGATTTGAAAGAAACCAAAAAGTGCGCGATCCGAATTGAACATAATCTTCGAACTCGATACTAACAACACTTTTGGCGGTTTCATGAAATCGTCTCATATAAGATGCTGCAACATCATCGCTAAACACTTCAAACACCGATTTTCCGATATAATCCTCAAGCTTTCCTCCAATAATTTCGATGGCCTTAGCATTAAAAAGTTCAATTGTTCCATCTATACTAAATACGCCTACTCCTATACCTGAGTTTTCTAGTAATAGCCTGTATTTCTCTTCGCTTTGTTTTATCTCCCTATCTGACATCATGCGTTGGGTGATATCCCAGGCTAAATCGGCAATAAGTGAAATGGTTTCGAGGTCGGCGAGGGTGTAATCGTTAGGTTTGTTACCCACTCCGAGCAATGCCTTTACCTTATTATTACGTATGACTGGTACAACCATTTCGCGTAAAATAGGAGCGTGGCCTTCGGGGAGGCCTTTTTTATTGACAAGCTTTTCATAGTTATTATGTATGATAGGCTTACGTTGGCGGAGGCTATCGGCCCAAACACCTGCTTTATCGAGGTCGTAATGTAATCCAAGGCCTTTTGCTTTGCAGAATACTTTTTTAGTGAGTGTTGACCATGCTTGCAAGCGGAGTGTTTTTTGGTCTTCATCGACAAGATGGATAAAACCAATGCAGCTTTTGGTGAGTTTTTCGGCCTGATTGAGGGTTTCTTCGAAAAATTCTTCTAGGGAATTGTTTTCGGCAAAAGCGAGCAGATGAAGCCTTGTTTTAAACAAGTCTTCCTGCCGGCGGCGGGCTGTTATGTCGTGGGTGACAATGGCACAAATTGAGTCGGTTACATGCAGAGGGGCAGCACTCACTTCAGTCCATACGGTTTCGCCGTCTTCTTTCTCCACTCCTACAATAATATCTTTAACACTTTTCTGTTCTTTAATAGCAATATTGCTCGGGAAATCTTTGAACTCCATAGGACTGCCATCGGCATGCATGTATTTTCGATGGTTATATTTTTTTCGGTTTAGTGCATCATGTGAAATATGAAGAATTTTCTCGAGGGCAGGATTGCTTTGCGAAATATCTAAATATTTATCGAGAATAGAAACTCCAACTGGTAAAATTTCAAAAAGAGTATGCCATCTAATTTCACTCATTTTCAGAGCATCCTCAGCCTCGCGACGTTCGGTAATATCTACCATGGAAACACTACATTGCTCTCCATCGGGATTGAGTGAGCCAACAAGATAAACTGTAATGGGGTATTGATTGTTATATATTAGTGAGATTTCGCAACTTTCTTTTTTGTTCGTTAAAAACATTTTCTCCATGAAGTAGTTGAAATCGGGTATGCTTTTCATATCAACAAACACGCCGAAACGTTTATTAATTAAATAGGAGCGTTCTTTACCCAACATTAATGCAGCACTCAAATTCAGATGAATAATACGACCATCTTGTGCCAGGGTAAAATATCCAGAAGGGGCAAAATCGTAGAGTTGGGTGTACTTTTCAATATCATCTTCAATTTGCTTTTTGGCAGACATAAGTTCTTCGTTCTGCATTTCGAGCTCAACCTGATGTACCTCCAATTCATGTATCATTTTATTCGTAAGGCTTTCCGATTTGTTAGTTGGAGGGATAAAAGGTTTGCTTTTTAGCTTTTCTTCAGCCTGTTGGCGAAGATGGGCAGCTTCTTCATCAGGATTTTTTGTGTTCATTTCATGCAATTTTTGGCAAATGTGATAAGATAACTTCTATTTCAAGGCTAAAATTCATTGAGATTTTAATGGTTTTCAATTTGGGTGTAAAGATACTATATTTCAGTTGATTTCAGCTACTTTTTATGTTTTATTATGCTATTTTAATTCATCTTATATGTTACATCACAAACTCAGTATGTGTTACGATATAGAAATTTAAGGAATTATTGCTGATAAATTTCGTATTTGTAGGTTTCGATTGTAAATCCATCGAATTGTTTTTCTCGAAAAAAATGGAAAAATAATTTAACTAAGATTATCTTCAGAGAAATGAAGCTCCTCGCCACAAGCGTCGAGGCATCTACAAGGAATCATTATTCTATTGGCCTCAAGAGGCGGTGCATTAAACTCATTTATCCCGACGAGCTATGCTGTTGGGATTAGTTCAACTTAGAATTTTCACTTTGCTGTCGGCCGTAAAAATTTAGTTTCAGAAAAAAAAACGCGTCTGCAGGCTCCAGACGCGTTTTGCTATGCTATTGACAATATTTTACTGAACTCTGCTCACCGCTGGACTCTTGGCCCCTTCCCCTGCTGCATTTATGGCGCGAACGCGATAAAAATAGCGAACTCCACAGGCTACATCATCATCAACAAAAAATGTTTTTGAAGTTGTTTTGTAGAGCATCATCACCGGTATGGTATTAATGTCGGTGGGATCGGCAGCAATGCCTCTTTCCCACTCATACCTATCGGCATTGGGGTCAACCTGAGTTGACAAAACGAAACCTATACCATCATCATCGTCCCTGATTTCAGGAACTAAGACACCTGATGGAACAGGTTTCTTTTCTGAATCCTTGCGAAGCGTAATATTATAGCTTTGCAATTCTTCAGGATGAGCAGCATGGAAACCCATTGCTTTTTTTTCAGTGGTTTCGATAACCAAAGCGTGAACTTTTTCAAGGTCTCTTGCTGCTTGCCGTTTTAAGGCAAGTGCAATTTCCGCCGCAGTTATCTCAGCCTGCGCTGTGTCAATAGCATCAATACAGTCCTGAATTGTGACAGGTGTTTCTGCCTGACCTGCCCAATCAGCGGGGTGAGTTGACACCCCATTTTCGAGTTCAACAAACCGAACTCTTTGCTTTAATAAATAAGCTAACATAGTTACCTCCTTTATTAGGTTAATAAATTTATTGAATTAACTCGGTAAAAATACAAAACATCACCCCCCTTTGTCAAGTAAAACGGAAATTATTTTTTGAAATATTTAGTGCCTTTTATTATTTAACTGATATTCAGACAAATTAATTTTCGTCAGGTATCGAAATAGCCGTATAAAAAATCGAAATAGCCGTATAAAAAATTTTTATAGTGGTATAAAAAATCGAAATAGCCGTATAAAAAATTAAAGTATGGGCATGAAAAATCGAAATAGTGACGTGATGAATTAATATTTGGCCATTTTAAATATTTATAGTGCTAAATCAATTTTTTATAGTAGTGCGAAAAATCGAACTAACGTAACTTCAAATTAAAATAGTGCTATTAAGATTTAAAATGGTGGGATAAGTTGATGGGTTTCCTGATTTATTTTAACCCCAACCCCTTACTTTTTCGATTCAATAACTCTATTCAGTTCAATTTCAAGCTTTTTAGCCATTGTGATGTCGCTAAAAGTAATTACTAGGCCGTCGATATGATCGTGTGAAGTGCGGTAAGGCATAATGCGCACATTATACCAGCGATTGTCGTTGGTAGAAATGGATGTTTCAATGGTCGAGAGGGTTTTGAGCACCTGACGGGCATGGTTTCCCATATCGGGATACTGCAAATCGCTCACCAAATCGGTGAAAGGCCGGCCAATATCGCCATGACGCAATTTAATAATATTAACTGCCTGATCGGTGTAACGGCGTATGTTCAATTCCTTATCGAGGAAAAGAGTGGCAATTTCGGTGCTGTTGAGCAGGTTTTTCATATCATCGTTTGCACGAACAAAGTCGTTAACCTTAGTTTGAAGCTCAATATTCACTGTTTGCAATTCTTCGTTTAGGCTTTGCATTTCTTCTTTCGAAGTAGTAAGTTCTTCGTTAGTAGACTGTAACTCCTCGTTGGTCGACTGCAATTCCTCGTTGGTCGATTTGAGCTCTTCCTGAGAGGTTTGCGTTTCTTCGCGCGTGCTTTGCAAATCCTCGTAGCTACGCTGAAGTTTCAACTCTAGGTTTTTATACTCGGCACTCGAAATTCTTTTTCCCAATTTTATATTTTCTGTTTTATCTTCAACTACAGCAGCAACATCATTAAATACCACAATAATCATCCCTTTTATCGAATCGGGCTTTTCGATACGCTGCAATGTAACATCAACAAAATAAGCACCTCCATTATGGCCAATTTTTAGATTATGTATGATCACCGGCTCGAAGTTCTGCATGGCTTTTCGCAAGGCACCCACAATCTCTTGCTGCAAGCCTTCGCGGGCCATAGCATGAATGTTCCAATTGGCTTTTCCGGCAGGAGGCTCAAGATATTTACCCGTTTTACCAGTGATGTATAATATTTCGCCCTTATCGTTTATCAATACACTTGCAGGAGCAAAACGCTGAAGCAATAGTTGATCGGCAACAAACTGTATATTATCTACTACTTTAAGGCTCTGTTTGGCTTCGCCTTTACCTTTTACAGTACGAGAAAATGAACTTGGAAAATCGATGAGTTCAGGGATAATCGGGCCTACAGTTCTCTTAAATATCTTTAATCGTTGATCTATTTCTTCGAAACCTTCAACCGATCGGCCTAAGGTTTCGGCAGTGCCCAAGACCATAATTCCACCTTGGTTAAGGCTATAGTTAAATAGGGCCATTAATTTCTTCTGTAGTTCAGGCTCCATATATATCAGCATGTTGCGACAGGTAAGCAAGTCGAGTTTAGTAAATGGCGGATCTTTTATCACATTTTGAGGAGCAAATACCACCATCTCTCTAATAAGGGTGTTTACCATAAAACCATCACCTTCAATAGTAAAAAACTTCATTAAGCGCTCGGCCGAAACGTCAGCAACAATATTATTATGAAAATACCCCCTTCTGGCAATTTCAATAGCATCATGATCGAGGTCGGTTGCAAAAATCTGAAGGCTGAGATGCTTATGATTGTTAAGGTTTGCCATAGCTTCTTTAAAAACTATAGCGAGCGAATAGGCCTCTTCACCTGTTGAGCAACCCGGCACCCAGGCACGCAGCATATATCCGTCGGGGATTTCATCAAATAATTGTGGGAGCATTTCATCCCTTAGCACCTGCCAAACAGCAGGATCTCGAAAAAAGCTGGTTACACCTATGAGAAGTTCTTTAAAAAGGGTATCTAATTCAGCCGGGTTTTCCTGCAAAAAACGAATATAATTCTGCACCTTCTCAATCTGATGAATGCCTTTGCGTCTTTCGATGCGCCTGAACAGGGTGTTTTTCTTATAAAGAGAAAAGTCGTGCCCCGATTGTTCGCGAAGCAAGATGATGATTTTATCGATGTTAGATTTATATTTATTATCCAACTCAGGTTCCGCATTAGCAACAGGCACATATTTCAGAAACTCAATTAGTCTTCTGGGTAGTTCTTCAGCAGCAGCCACAACATCGGCTATCACTGCTTCAACAGCAGAACGAGGCATACCATCAAATTTCGATGTGGCAGGATCCTGAACCAAAACCACGCCCTGAGCTTCTTTAATAGCTTTCAAACCCAAACTCCCGTCCGAACCCATGCCAGAAAGTATGATACCAATGCTTTTCTCCCTTCGGTCATCGGCCAACGAACGGAAGAATATATCAATAGGCAAACGAAGCCCACGGGTTTCGATAGGTTCAAATAAATGCAAAGCTCCATTTAATATAGACATGCTTTTGTTAGGAGGGATCACATAAACGCAATTAGCTTTTACCTTCATTCTGTCTTTTGCCTGTTCAACAGTCATTGGAGTGATGCGCTGTAACAATTCGGGCATAATACCAGCGTGATTAGGATCGAGATGCTGAATTACCACAAAAGCCATACCCGAATCGATAGGCGTATTCTCAAAAAACAACTCTAAAGCCTCCAAGCCGCCAGCCGAAGCTCCAATACCCACTATCGGGAAACCTGAATTAACAGCAATTACTGTTTTTATTTTTGATTCGACATCTGTCTTTTCCTTTGGTTTTTCAGCAATGGTTTGTTTTTCTTTTTTCATGATACATCATTTTTTTGTGTTTCTAACGCTGATGGAGCAACCTAATATACTTGTTTCACAACTGCATAAATAGGAAGTTCTTTTTTTTTGTAAAGATAGATATATTTTTAATATCAGATATAAAAGCTTAGAAATGAAATATTGATAATGTCGATATTAAGTTAAAAAAATATCGAACAGAGAGGGAAAATCAACACCCATCAGTATTTTAAAACCTAGGAAACCCACATTTTTCGAGTCACAAGTATCTTTTGGGGACTAAGCAAAAATTCTGAGTAATCTGAAAATCATTTAATTATTTTCACCTTCTATAAAGAGGACTTATTTATAGGACGCTAGACCACACTTGCAAATTTTTATATGATGCTACATAAGGATCATATTTCAGTAAGTAAAACAGAAATCACTAATATTGCATCGGGTTCAAGGATAATTGTCCGAAGAAAATTTGTCATTGGAAAAAATAAACCTCAGAGTTGGGTACAATCTGAACCTATTATCGTATTATAAATTTCGAATTGCCAAAAGAGGCTGTTTCATGGTGATGCATTAAAATAACGGGCTTTTCAGGCTTATTTATTACATCGCTTTTTTCTGATTTATAGATGATATAGGCTAAGCCCTTAAGTCAATTCCGCTAAACCCCGACCTGTTTATACTAATCGTTGAGGCGACCAGCACAATCGTTGAGGCGACTAGTATAATCGTTGAGGCGATCAGCATTATCGTTGAGGCGACCAGCACAATCGTTGAGGCGACCAGCATTATCGTTGAGGCGACCAGCATTATCGTTGAAGCGACCAGCATTATCGTTGAGGCGAACAGCATTATCGTTGAGGCGATCAGCATTATCGTTGAGGCGACCAGCACAATCGTTGAGGCGACCAGCATTATCGTCGACCCGATTCTGCTTTTCACGAAAGCATGTAGAAACATACAACTTCAAACACTACAATTTCAAATACATACATTTCTATTTTGAAAAGCTAAACCTTTTAAAATCTTAATCGGAGTATAAGAAGAAATAAAACAAACCGGCGTAATAGACAAAATAGTTGGTGACACCCATCCCCATAAAGAACCAGTCTTTGCAAATTGGTCTATTATCGCAGGATCGGATACAAATGCGGACTCTAAATCACCATCGGGGGATAAAAATTGACCTGGCATTAATTACTTTCTAGGAACTAAAACTGCATAGTTGTTTTGTACTATCACAAACATTTGAATTTTCTTTTAATTATTTTTAACCATTTGGATATAAATTGCCGGCATCATAGAAGTATATAGCATGACCACCACCATTAGTACTAGTCGATACTTGTTTCCAATTGGTTCCACCAGCAATTGTTTGTACTGGAGTAGATTTGGATACTAATGTACCATCACCTAATCCGCCATTATAATTTTGTCCCCAACACCATAATGTACCATCTGTTTTGATTGCTGCGCTCATATATTCTCCAGCAGAAATCATTTTCCAATTAGTTCCACCAGAAGCTGTTTGTACTGGACTAGATTTACTTAATATTGTGCCGTCACCTAACATACCATAATAAAGATTCATACCCCACATCCATAGAGTACCATCGGTTTTGATTGCTCCAGTTAGGTAATCACCACAAGATATCATTTTCCAAGTAGTTCCAGGTACTTGTACTGGACTATATGTAGCTGTTCTTGTACCATCACCTAAATTACCAAAAGCATTTTGTCCCCAACACCATAAAGTGCCATCAGTTTTAACGGCTCCTCCATGTACATATCCCAAAGATACTTGTTTCCAGGTAGTTCCACCTGCTTGTGTGGGTGTGTATTTGTCAGATGCATTGTTATTTGCGACTACAACACAATTATAACGACAACATGTCAATAGAGTGACGTCAGTTTTAATTGAAGCGGTAGAATGATATCCTGAACAGGACACCACTTTCCAATT
>CAIXTV010000172.1 GCA_903922465.1 uncultured bacterium | reverse complement strand
GTATGCTACTGTTGTGGATTCCACTTCATTTAGTGATATTCTATTAACCGATTCAATTGGTCATAATCCAGGTATACTTACAGCAAGCACTTGGTTTAGACGTCTTGCTCGCGTAAATTGTAAGCTTGATTGGGTAGGAGCTGCAGTATCAAATGTTATTAAAATTACAGTTGATCCAACCTCAGTTGGAGGCACTATCAGTGGAACTGCTACCATTACTTATGGTTCTTCAACAGGAACTATGACTTTAAGCGGAAAGACAGGTGTAATTCAACGCTGGGAGAGGAAAGTAAACACTGGCAGTTGGACTAATATTACCAATACCAATGCTACGTATTCGGAAAGTCCAACTTCGGCCTGCACTATGTATTACAGAGTGTATGTTAAAAGTGGGGTTTGTTCTGAAGCCTATTCTGATGTATTCACTGTTACGGTAAATAAGAAAGATTTAAGCATTACAGCGGATAACAAAACTAAAGTTTATGATGGTTTGATATATAGTCCGTTTACGGTTTCCTACAGTGGTTTTATAACAGGTGAAGACTACACTGCTCTAGGAGGCACCCTTGCTTTTGGAGGAACATCAGCAAGCGCTACCGATATTGGAACTTATACCATTATCGCAAGTGGACAGACATCAAATAATTATGAGATTTCGTATTACAATGGCTCACTACTTATCAATTGTGCTCCGGTAGTAAATGTGGTGAATAATGTAAACAGTGGATTTGGTTCATTGAGAAATGCTATTGCTAATGTTTGCGACAATGGAACTATTACATTTGCATCTGGTGTTGATGGGCAAACCATTTCCCTTACCTCTGCTGCATTAAATATTGATAAGAAAATTACTCTTAATAATAGTTTACATACTACAGGAATAAGCATCACTGGTAGCTGTGATAATATCACCATTAATGCTGCTAAATCTCTTACTCTAGCCACTAATAGTAAAGTCACGGTAATAGGGGCTATCAAGAACAATGCAGGAGTAACAGGCCTTGTGCTTAACTCAGGAGCTTCCTTGATACAGAATACTGTTGCTTTACCCGCTACTGTGAAAAGAGAGTTGAACAATAAATGGCATTTGATAGGTTCACCGTTTGCCCAAAGTGCGGGTGCTACTATTTCGAATATCACACCTGTAGGTGGAAGTACACAGATTAAACTCTACACCAATGGAACAGCTTGGAGTGCAAGTACAACATATTATATGCAGCCATTGATTGGCTACGCAGTTTGCCCTAATATTACATTTACGGCTTCATTATCAGGTAATCTGTATAGTAATCCTATTCCAACTATGGCCTACGCTTTGCCTTTAATATACACTGGCACTTCGGCAAGTCAGAGCTGGAACCTGATTGCAAATCCATTTACATCTTATCTTAATTGGAATTTGTTAGGGAAAACCAACGTAAGTACTACCCTCTATTTATGGGATAATACTTTAAGTCCTGGCCTTGCTCCTTCAACCACTGCTACTTATTTCAGGACTTATAATGCCACCAATGGAGTAGGGGTTCCAGCAGGAACCTTGCCTTATATTGCTCCTATGCAGGGCTTCTTTGTAAAAGCAAGTTATACTTCTCCCAAGCTGTCCATACCTCCAACTGCTCGTGCACATAGCACTGCAAGTTTCTATAAAGAAGCTACAAACACTGAGATATTAGTGCGTTTGAAAACAGAAACCGAAACGGCTATTGATGAGTTGGTGGTTTGTAAGAGTGCTGATGCTAAAAATGCTTTCGAAGAGTTCGACTCCGAAAAGATGCTCAATGCTATGCCAATTGAAATGTATACCCAAACTCCAGGCGGTGAAAAGCTTATTATCAATACCATTAATAAAACGAATATTATTATACCTATTGGAATTACCATTGCAAACGGTTCGAAAGCTAAGATTACCGCCTTTGGATTGGAAAGTGCGGAGCAGGTTTATCTCGAAGATCGTCTTAAAGGCAAGTTGATTAGCCTTTATGAAAACACAGCTTATGAATTCGACTTTTCTTCAGAAGCTATTTTGGGAAGGTTCTTTATTCGTTTTGGTGATATCAATGCTCCATTAAGTGTTTCAGATGTAAAAGTATATACTAACGACCATGAATTAAACATCATTGCACAGACAGGAGAAGAAATCCAACAAGTAGAAGTCTATTCATTGACCGGTGCTTGTGTGTATTCATCTAAACTTGCTGGAAGCAATGTGTTTAATTCAATATTAGATTTATCGGCTGACATTTACCTTGTGAGAGTTAAAACATCTTTAGCAACTCAGAATGTGAAAGTGAACTGGAAATAAGAATTAAGTTTTTGTTTTTTTCAATGCCCGTATCAAAGTGATACGGGTTTTTTTATGCATGATTTTTTTTTGGTGGTTGAGCTTGCCGAAACCGCTTGTCGAAATCCTTATGTCGTAATCCCAACTTTCGCTTCGACATGCTCAGCGACCAAATAAGCAGTGGAGAGGGGAGATTGCTTCGTCACAGCCTGATTAGCATCAGGCAGTTTTCTCGCAATAACGGTAGGGGATTAGGATTGGGGGAAGCGAAGCGGGACGCTATACATAGGTGGGATTCGCAATTAGGGTTTTACCTCCTAAGCTCTGCTTTGATGACGTTACATCATTAAAAATTAAAGTTTTTAAAAATACGCCTTTTTCGTAACTTTTGTAGCCTTTTTCGTAACAATTAGC
>CAIXTV010000171.1 GCA_903922465.1 uncultured bacterium | reverse complement strand
GCAAACTTCTGTATATATATCCCCTAGGCTAAGGACATATATAGCAAACTTCTGTATATATACCCCCTAGGCTAAGGACATATATAGCAAACTTCTGTATATATACCCCCTAGGCTAAGGACATATATAGCAAACTTCTGTATATATACCCCCTAGGCTAAGGACATATATAGCAAACTTCTGCTAATGTACTAAGCACAGTCAGATATCTATTTGTAAATATAAATATTACAACAGATGAGCTTAATGAATTATAGGGCCAATCCACCGCAAGACTCATCCCCCTTAAAGCAATCTTTATACAAATTGCTGCCTATTAGCAAATCTAACTAATAGTATCACAATTTCACAAATTACGAAGCCTGTCGTATATAATGCTACTCCATTGATAATTTATTCCAATTAATTACTTTCTATATTAAAAAGAATTGATATTTTTGTGGATTCAAAACCTGTTGTGAATTACCTCTTTTCCCAACAACAACATCATGCTTCTGTAACCTAATATACTTAACTATTCCATTAAAAAACAGGCATTTTACAATTAGGAATTGATACAAAAACAAATATAATATGATGAAAAAACTATTTACTTTATTGATGATGCTCATTTGTGTTTCGGCAATTAAGCTAAACGCACAAGATCGACCAGCCAAACCAACCTTAATAGGGACAGGAGTGTTCAAAGGCGAAACCCTTCCATTGAAGGACATAGCCCCTGTTTCTGCTATGGAATATCAAATGATGAAGGACAAAGCTGAAAAGAAGTTATTGAATAAGAAACTCCGAGAAAGGTTTTATCCTAACAGTAAGACTGCCTTACCCAAGGGTCCCGATGCCGTTTGGCAAAAAACCATGGGAAACAGGAGTGCCGTAAAAGCGCCTATTGCCAACTTCGAGGGGCAGTCATCACCCTACTATCCACCCGATTGCAACGGAGCGGCAGGGCCAAATCATTATATGCAAACCATCAACTCTACCTATGCCATTTACAACAAAACAGGGGCATTGCTTGCAGGTCCAACCAACATGAATAATCTTTTCGGAGGCGTAACAGGCTCTGGTTGTAACGACGGCGACCCTCTTATACTTTATGACGAACAGGCCAGCCGTTGGTTAGCCGTGGAGTTTTCGATATGCGGAGCCAACGACTATATGCTGATAGCCGTATCAACAACTAGCGACCCTACAGGCACATGGTATTCCTATTCATTTGATGTTGCCGACATGCCCGATTATGAGAAATTTGGGATATGGCAGGATGGTTACTATATGGGGGATAATAATAGCGGGGCAAATGATATTTATGTATTTCAGCGCTCGGTAATGCTTGCAGGAGGTGCCAGCCCAGGCATGGTGGCTTTTGCCAACCCCAACCGCCCAACTTCAATTGATGGCTTTATGTGTGTGCCTCCTGTTGACAATGATGGAAGCTTTGCTCCTAGTGGCGCCCCAGGCATATTCATTGCTTTCAACGACGATGCCATCGGTGGTGGCACCGATCAACTTTGGATATATGAATTAGCCGTAAACTGGACCACTCCTACTTCGTCGACCTTCAGCCGTGTGCAGCAATTAGCCGTGTCGGCATTCGATAGCAACTTTGGTGCCGACTGGACCAATATTGCCCAACCAGGCACCACTCAGCAATTAGACGCTATCCCCCAGGTGGTTATGAACGTTCCTCAATACCGAAACTTTGGCACCTATCAAACCATAGTGTGTTGTCACACAGTAGACGTTGACAATACCGACCATGCTGGTGTGCGATGGTACGAACTGCGAAGAGGCACCCAAGCTTCGGGCAACTGGGCCATCAGGCAACAAGGTACCTATGCCCCCGATGCCAATTCAAGATGGATGGGCAGCATTTCGCTTAATGGCAGTGGGAAAATAGGATTAGGATATTCTGTATCAAGCTCTACGGTTTATCCAAGCATACGATATGCAGGCCAGTCATCAGCAGCTTATAACGCAGCCACAGGCCTACTCGATATCCCTGAAGCTTCCATACTAGCAGGCACAACTTCTCAAACGGCAGCAGAACGATGGGGCGACTATTCGGCCATGTCTGTAGACCCCAGCGATGACCAAACCTTTTGGTTCACCACTCAATATATCGGGAGTGGTGGAACCCGCAACACCCGCATCGCATCCTTCAAATTTGGCAACAACCCTTCAGTTACAACGCTTTCAGCCTCATCCATAACAGCAACTACTGCCACCATAAATGGCACCATTAATCCAAACGGGCTGGCAACCACCTATTACTTCCAATGGGGAACCACCACTGCATATGGGGATTCCACCGCAGTTACATCAGCCGGTTCTGCAAATTCTACCTTTCCTGTAACGGCTAACCTTACGGGATTACTGGGAGGCACCGTCTATCATTTCCGATTGGTCGGAGTGAATAGTGATGGCAATTCCTATGGGGGAGATATGGCGTTTATCTCAGGTGGAGTTACTTTAACTACTACAACACCTTCAACCATAAGCTTAACCACAGCAAGTTCGGGGGGTAATATAACTTCCGACGGAGGCCTTGCCATTACCGCAAGAGGGGTATGTTGGGCAACAACTTACAACCCAACCATCGTAAATAGCCACACTACTGATGGCACAGGTGCGGGCATTTTCACAAGTGCTATCACAGGATTAACCTCCAATACCACCTATCATGTCAGGGCCTATGCCACTAACTCCACAGGGACTTATTATGGCAGCGACATTCAGTTTACAACCTTATGTAGTATATTTACCTTACCCTTCACCGAAGGCTTTACCAATATCACCATACCCAACTGCTGGACACAAGTTGACTATATAGGCAATGGACAGATTTGGCAATTCGGAACCATAACCACAGGCCTTACTTTCCCTATACTTACAGGAAACTATGCCTACCTCAACAGTGATGGCTATGGAACAGGTAATTCGCAAAACGCAGACCTCGTATCACCAACACTTGATTTAACGGGTTATACATCAGTCAACTTGGCCTTTAATCACTATTTTAAACAATATTCAGGCTCATCAGGCACACTTTCCTATAGTATCAATAATGGATTAAGCTGGACTATCATCTCAACTTATACAACAACTTCCCCAACAAATCCAACCACCTTTAGTCAGGCCATTGCAGGCATTGCTGGGCAAGCGCAAGTAAAGTTCAAATGGAATTATATCGGTGCCTTTGCTTATCATTGGGCTATAGATGATATTTCAATTACAGGGGTTGCCGTAGGTCCGCCTTTAGTTACTACAGCATCAGTTACATCTATCACACAGACAACAGCTATATCAGGAGGAAATGTCACCTCAGGAGGAACTGCCACTGTTACAGCGCGTGGAGTATGCTGGAGCACCACAGCAAATCCCTTAGTAAGTGGAAATCATACTACTGATGGCACAGGAACGGGAGTATTTAGCAGCTCCATAACTGGCCTTACGCCCATAACCACCTATCATGTAAGAGCATACGCAACCAATTCATTAGGCACAGTTTATGGCAGTGATGTTAGTTTTATCTCTTCAGGGGCAGCCTTTGTATCAAGCACAACCGCAGTTACGGCTATTTCTTATACCACAGCCACATCAGGCGGGAATATATTGTCTGATGGAGGTGCAGCAGTGACTGCTCGTGGAGTTTGCTGGGCAACCACAGCCAACCCAACTATCTTATCAAGTCATAGCAGCAATGGCACAGGAATTGGAACTTTCGTCAGCACTCTTGCCGGTTTAACTGCAAGCACCACCTATCATGTTAGAGCCTATGCCACCAACGCAAACGGCACTTTCTATGGGCCAGACATATTATTCTCAACCCTATGCACCGTCTTCACCTTGCCTTTCACCGAGAACTTTAACAATACCTATGCCCCAGCTTGTTGGACTCAAAATGACAACATAGGAAGCGGACAAATATGGCAATTTGGCACAATAACTGTCGGTTCTATCCTTCCTGCCCTCTCCGGTAATTACGCCTATTTGAATAGCGATGGCTATGGCTCAGGTGGCACACAAAATGCTGACCTAATCACCCCTACTCTTGATTTATCAAGCAATGCAACTGTTAATTTAGCGTTTAATTATTACTTCAGAGTGTACTCTGCCGAAACAGGCACCCTTTCGTATAGTATCGACAATGGCCTTAGCTGGACCATCATCACTACCCTAACTGCCACATCCACAACCAATCCTACTTTTTTCAGTCAGATAATCCCTGGGGTTGCTGGTCAATCGCAGGTGAAGTTCAAATGGAATTATGTTGGAATATGGGGCTATTACTGGGGCATCGATAATATATCCATTACTAGCGGATGTATTGTGCCTAATCCTGCTGGTATAATAACAGGGACAGCTTCAGTATGCCCAAGCGCAACTCTTGTTTCCTATTCAGTTCCGGCAATTACTAACGCCTTAACTTACACTTGGGCCTATACTGGATCGGGTGTTAGCATTACTCCTAATTTAAATAATATCACCATAAACTTTGACACCAATGCCACTTCAGGATATCTCAGCGTTTATGCATCTAATGCCTGCGGGAATGGAACTATCTCAGCAAATTATCCAATAACTGTTAACACATTACCTGCAGCAGCAGCTGCCATTTCGGGGAGCACAAGTGTTTGCCCGGGTCAAACTTCGGTAACCTATACTGTCCCCTTCATTAGCGGTGCAACTTCCTATATCTGGACCTTACCTTTAGGGGCAACAGGCAGCAGTACTTCAAACTCAATTACAGTTAGTTTCGACACCACAGCAGCTTCAGGTTTCATTACAGTGCGTGGCCATAACCCTTGTTATGATGGAGCTTCCTCATCTTTGGCAATTAACATCAATTCAATGCCTAAACCTCAGATTTTACTTAACGAAGCCTTCAATTATACAGTCGGCACCTTACTTACTAATCAGGGATGGATTGGGCATAGTGGCACTGGGACAAATAATGTTAGCATACAGAGTGGCAATTTAACCTATGCAGGATATCCCACCCCAAGCGGGCAGATGATTAAGATACTCAGCACAGGTCAAGATGTTCATAAAGTATTCGGGCCTAAAACATCTTCTAACATGTATGCTGCTTTCCTTGTAAAAGTTAGCGCCGCGGGATCAGGCGATTACTTTGCACATTTCATCAAAGCAGGGACTACCACATCTTTCTTTGGTCGTGTATTCGTAAAGAAAGACCCACTTAATACAGCCAAAGTGCTATTTGGGGTTGGAAAAGCTACCAATTCGGCAAGTTTGAATACAGTATATTCAAGCACTTCCCTCGACACAGGGGTGACGCATTTGATGATATTAAAGTACACCGTTAATTCAGCAACTTCCTTTGACGATGTAGTGAGCTTATTCATCAATCCCTCTATCACAGGAACCGAAGGCTTGCCAAATCTTGAAGCAGTGGATGTTGGAAATGACTATGATTCCACCTACACAGGATTTGCCTTTCGACAAGGAACATCTGGCTCTTCGCCAACAGTGTATATTGATGGAATAAGAATTGCATCAAACTGGGCAGACGTTGTGGGATACATCAATCCTATAACAGGTTTAGCTACTGTTTGTCAGGGGCAAACCAATGTTGTTTACACCGCACCTCCTATGACCAACGCCACCAGTTATGTTTGGACTCTTCCTACAGGTGCAAGTGGAATTATTTCATCAAACACCATTAGTGTAAACTTTGGGACTTCCGCCATCTCAGGAAATATAACAGTAAAAGCCGTAAACAGCTGTGGTGAAAGCCCAGTTTCAGTTATACCAATCACTGTTAACCCTCTTCCCAATGCAGCAGGAAACATTTCGGGGAACACTCTTGTTTGCCCAGGACAGAACAATGTGCCTTATTCAGTGCAAACCATAAGCAATGCAAGCTCTTACAACTGGACTTTACCTTTAGGTGTTACAGGAAGCAGTACTACCAATGCTATAAATGTTGATTTTGGCACTATTGCAACAACAGGAAACATTACTGTTAGCGGTCATAATGCCTGCGGTGATGGGCCAATTTCCACTTTGATAATGACCGATAATTCATTGCCTGCTACCGTGGGAGCTATTATTTCTTCCGATACTGTTGTGTGTCAGGGGCAATTTGACGCTGTTTATTATTTACCAGCTATCGCAAACGCAACAAGCTATATGTGGACTTTACCAATAGGAGCCAATGGAAACAGTTCAACTAATACCATACATGTAAACTATGGGACATCATCTATTTCGGGAGAAATACTGGTGAATGGAATCAATAGTTGTGGAGATGGTCCAAGTTCATCATTAGCTGTCACAGTGATAAATACGCTTGCCAATGCCGCTGAAAGAATTATTGGCGACACCATTGTTTGTCAAGGACAAGGCCTACTCACCTATACCGTTCCTCTGATCCCTAATTCAGCAAGCTACGTTTGGACTTTACCCAGCGGGGTGACTGGTTCTAGCAACACAAACTCAATTACAGTTAATTATGGTCTAACAGCACAATCAGGATTTATTACCGTAAGAGGTCATAATCCTTGCGGTGATGGAATTGCATTTAATTTACCCATAGTGGTTAATCCTAAACCTTCTGCTCCAATAATCGAATCTATTATTCATCCTAGCTGTAGCCTTGCAACAGGGAGTGTGATGTTAGGCGGATTACCAACTACCTCAAGTTGGACCATAAACCCTATAGGAATTACAGGCAACGGAACCAATGCTTTAATAAGTGGTCTTGCTCATGGGGTTTATTCTTATACGGTAAGCAATATATGGGGTTGTACTTCAACACTATCGCAAAATGCTGTCATAAACATTCAACCTACAACACCTAATGCTCCAACAGGAAATTCTAATCAAGCTTTCTGCTCAATTACTTTCCCAACAGTTGCTAATTTAAGTGCAACAGGCACTACGATTCAATGGTATGCCGCCTCAACAGGAGGCAGTCCCCTTTCGAGTTCAACGGCTCTGATTAATGGAGTTCATTATTGGGCAAGTCAAACCGTGGGGGTATGTGAAAGCACTTCAAGGCTTGATGTAACTGCATTAGTTTACACAACACCCTCTGCCCCAACAGGCGACATTGTTCAATACTTTTGTTATTCACCAACAATTGCTAATTTAGTTGTTTCAGGAGTTGCACTTAAATGGTATGATGCAGCAACGGGAGGCAATTTACTTTTATCTACTCATGTTTTAACGAATGGGGAAATCTGTTACGCGAGTCAAACCATTAATGGTTGCGAAAGCACAAACCGATTAGGGGTTTCAGCAAGTATTACGGTGGTGCCGATTTCAATTACCACCAATCCTATTACAAATATCACTCTAAGCGGGGCTACTTTTAGCGGAGAACTTTCTTCTTCATGCTTAAACCCTACTATTGTTCGCGGATTTGTTTGTGCAACCCATGCTAACCCTCAACTTTCAGACCCGACCACCATAATGTTTAGCTCAGGCAACGGATTGGGCTCCTTCACTTCTATAGTAAGCACCTTAACCTCCAATGCTGATTATTGGGTTAGGGCCTTTGCTATAAATGTTACCGACACTATTTACGGAGCCATTCTTCCTTTTAAAACCGGCATCTGGCCCTTCTTTAATCTCGAAATCAAAAACGATGTTCAGGTTTCGGACAGAGCGTATGAATTTGACGTTTACATTAAGCATACAGGGAATTATATGACCCCCGTTCAATTTGAATTGTCGAGCATACAAATGGGTATTTATTTCAACGGCGCCATCCTGAACGGAGGAACACCAACAGCTACTGTTGTTCCTGGATATTCTGATATCAATGCAAATCAGCAACAAAACAATACCAATATGTATATTGTTGGTCCGACCACAGGCATGAAAACTATTAAAGTAACAGCCAAGACCACCAGTGCAGGTAGTGGAACCATCATTTCAACCACCACAGGCACCAGGGTAATGCGCATCAGGCTTACCAACACCTTAGCCTTTGCTCAATTGAAACCCAATATGAGTTACTCGTTTACGGCAACAGGGCCTTCGTGGCAAACTATGGTTAATGCCTATATTGCAACTATTAGCAAAGACATCACAGTTAACGGCACCTTCATAAACAGTGGGTTGAACAATCCAACCCTCAATGTAGTCACTATATATAATATGACTGGAGGCGGCACCAATTGCAATGGCAACGTTCCGGTCACAGTAGGACTTGACGGCTCACAGCAAGGCTTTGACTATCAATTGAAAAAAGACGGTTTGAACTATGGTGCTGTTGTGCCTGGAACCGGAAATGCATTGAGCTGGAATATTACCGAATCGGGCATTTACACTTGCGTAAACAATATTGCCAGCATGAACGGCAGTGCTCAGGTCAACCTCGTCAATACAGGCGCACCTAGCGGAAGTGCAGCTCAATCGTTTTGTTATGCCGCAAGCCTTGCCGACTTAGTTATTTCGGGGACGGCAGTTAAATGGTATGATGCTGCTATTGCAGGGAATCTTCTTTTATCGACTCAAACATTAGTAAATGGCAGCACTTATTATGCCAGTCAAACCATAAGTGGTTGCGAGAGCAACAGCAGGTTTGGGGTTACGGTGAGCATTTATCCTGTGCCTGTTACGGTAGTTACAAAACCTATTACCGTCATCAGCCTAAACGGAGCAACATTTAATGGTGAACTCAACTCTTCCTGCCTTAATCCAACGGTAGTGCGCGGTTTTGTGTATGCAGCACATGCCAATCCTATTATTGGAGACCCATTAAGCACTACTGTGAATTCCGGTTCAGGTTTGGGCCTCTACAGTTCGGTGGTGGCGTCCTTAAATTCTAATTCTAATTATTGGATGAGGGCTTATGCCATCAACTTCACTGATACTGTGTATGGCGCCATACTTCCATTCAAAACAGGTATTTGGCCTTTCTTTAATCTTGAACTCAAGAACGATGCGCAGATATCCGATAGAATTTACGAGTTTGATGTGTATCTTAAACATACAGGCAATTTTGTGACTCCCCCTCAGTTTGAACTTTCGAGTATACAAATGGGCATCTATTTCAACAGCGCCATCCTCAATGGAGGAACGGCAACGGCAACGATAGTTGCGGGTTCTTCCGAAATCAATGCGCCACAGCAGCAAAGCAATACCAATATGTATTTAGTTGGTCCGACCACAGGAAACAAAACCATCAAGGTTACGGCTAAGACCACCAGTGCAGGCAGCGGAACCATCATCTCTACCACAACTGGCACCAGAGTGATGCGCATCAGACTCACCAACACCTTAGCTTTTGCACAACTGAAACCCAATATGAGTTTTTCATTCACCACCGTAGGGCCTTCGTGGCAAACCATTGTGAATGCTTACATTACGGCTGTTAGTAAGGATATAAATACCAATGGCACTTTCATTACGACTGGCCTGAACAACCCCACCCTCAATGTTGCCATAGCGTATAATATGACTGGTGGAGGAGCTTATTGCACAGGAGGTTCACCAATAGTTGTTGGTTTGAGCGGTTCGCAGTTGACTTATAGCTATCAATTGAAGAAAGACGGTGTGAATTACGGTTCGGCTGTTGCCGGAACGGGTGCACCTTTATCGTGGAACCTCACTCTGCCAGGCACCTACACTTGTGTAAGCGGCACTGTGAACATGAATGGATCGGCCGTTGTGAGTTTAAACATCGTCCCTGCTCCTACCGGAAGCACTAGCATGTCGTTTAATAATGCCGCCACTGTTGCCGATTTAGTGGCCACAGGAAGCAACATCAAATGGTATGATGCCCCAAGTGGAGGCAATTTGTTGTCACCTACCACAGCCCTCATCGATGGACATACATATTACGCCAGTCAAAGCATTGCTGGATGCGAAAGCCAAAGCAGGCTGGGCGTTAGCGTGACCATCAACTTATATAAGATGGTGAATCTTCATCTGATTTTAGAAGGTTTGTTTAATCATAGCACCCATCGAATGACGGAAGCCATGGAAGGAAATGCCAATGTGCCTCAATATGGTTATGGGATAGCCGACAAGGTTAATGTTGATCTTTTCGAGGAAAATTCGCCCTATGGTTCTATTGGAGTTAGCGTGAGTGGGGTTGATTTGGATACCAGTGGTTTGGCAAGTTTTTATATCTCGTCTATCCATAGTGGCAACTACTATATAAGAGTTACCAATAGAAATCACCTCGAAACTTGGTCGGCATTGGCTGTGCCTTTCAATACTCCAACAGTGAACTATTACTTCACTTCTGACGTGATGCAGGCTTATGGCATGGATGCTCAGGTGCAGGTTGCTCCGGGAATGTTCGGCTTCTATTTGGGCGATTTAGATGCCAATGGTTGGATAGATGCTGAAGATTTCAATTTATTCGAACCCGGACTGACTTTCGGGTTGACAGGATTTTTAATCTCAGACTTTGACGGCAATGGTTGGGTAGATTCTGACGACTTTAACTTGTTCGAACCTCGTTTAACCTATGGTATGGCGACTCAACATCCTTAAAACCTCTAAAACATTAGCAACAAAATATTGCTCATAAATGGCAAGCGCTGAGCCTTGCTAATGATATCTCTAAAACTGGGCTAGGATTTCACATCCTAGCCCAGTTTTTTTTATCCCTTATTATTTTATGGTATAATAAGGCTTGAATCCATTTTTATCATGAAATATAAATGGATTTTTATAATTTATGTTTTTCAGTATTATTATTCTTTTCACTGTATGAATCACATCATTGTCAAAATCTTTACTCACATGACAATTAATGTTTTATAGCCTATAAACACATCAATTCGCCATTGATATTTTAATTATCATCCATCGTATAACACTTTTCATCGTAGTATATTATATTTATTTTTGTAGTTTTCGAGCTTTTTTTGTTGTTTTATTAGTAACAATATATATCTTTGCGGAACTAATAGTAATCATTTAAATTATTCAACTATGACAGTAAAGAAAATTCCAAAAATCAACGTTTCGAGGGCTTTCAAAGAATTAAGTACCCCCGAAATAATCACATTTGCCTTAGGCACTAAATTCACGGGAGATGCAGATGCAACCGACCCAATTCACGACGATGCTGAAATAGAAGGATTTGCAGGCGATTTGCAGGACACTCACTCTCTTCGGCAGATTAGCAAGTCAACAGCACTTACTAATCAAGAACATTCACAGTTTAACACCCTTTCAGATGCCTTAGACGACAATGCAAGTTATACTGAAATTATTGCAAACAAAGTAGTTAAAGAGACTGGCGACATCAATAATGGGTACAATGTTGTAACCCGTTTGGGATTTCTATACACCAACAAAGGTGGTGGTAAAAGGAACATTGGTTTTATTAATTCAGGAACAGGTTGGCTTCATGCTTACGAAGCTAAGACTCTTAAGGGATTAGAAGGCCATTTGTGGGAACATGGAACTACGCTTGCTAAAGGAACGCCTCCAACCATCACCAAGAAGGTTTTCACGCTTGAATGTGATTGTATTTTCAACAATATCCCAAGTGGCACTGTGTTTGCATATCGTCATGCAAGTATTGTTCCTGTTTCTCATATACCCAGTTCATCAACATCAGCAACTCCTAAATCGGCAAAAGGCAAAACTGCTTCTTTAGTTACTAAAAGCAAGGCCAATCATCCTGTTTTCGATGTTAATGTCGACAATCCTTATCAGTATGGCGATTGGCGCTATTCAATAGTTCCTTAGTCCTATTATTAATTTTGCTAATGGCTAGATTTTCGTTTCACCCTTAGCATTATTATATCTTATGCAATTGATATTAACTTAATTGCATTTTCAAAACAACCTCTGATTGAAAGAAAAATTGCTTCAATCGGAGGTTGTTTTATTAATATTAGCAGGTTTTGCATCATCCTCACCAGGTTTTACATTTTCCTTATCAGGTTTTATGCATACCTTATCAGGTTATACACTTTCCTTATCAGGGTTTATACATACCTTATAAGGTTATACACTTTCCTTATCAGGGTTTATGCATACCTTATAAGGTTATACACTTTCCTTATCAGGGTTTATATATACCTTATCAGGTTATACACTTTCCTTATAAGGTTATCTATTTACCTTATAAGGTTTATGCATAATGTGGTTTCCCTAATGGTTTTTGTTATAAATAAAGCCTTTATCATAACTACATATACATCATTTTCAATAACATACAAAATCATTTTGAGAAGAAGCACTCTTCCCCTCCTCATCTGAAGAAGTGTTTAAGTTGAGAATAAAAGCTTACTGATAAGCAGGCTTATCATAGCCCCTAAACCTAAGTTGCCTCTGCCAGGTATGGCAAAAAAAAAGATGACCCCTAAGAGTCATCTTTCAATCTTGTGGATTAAGCTTTATTATTTAATCAGCACTTTTGTGCTTGTCACCACGCCCTCGTTAATCACTTTGGCGATATAACATCCTGCCACTATAGCATTCAGAGCAAAGCTGTTTGATGTTGAAGGCTGTAATTTCGAGCTGAAAATCTGTTGCCCAATGGCATTATAGAGTTCCACACTGCCATTGGCCTGGAGTGGAGTGTTGATATGCAAGGTGTTGTCGTAGCTGAAAATTCTTGTAGAGGTTGCATTGTCGACATTGCTTGTGAGCGGGCTGCGGCTGAAATGTATTTTAAAACGCGCCGATTCGTCGTTGGGAGTGCTGCTAAAGCTATATTCAGGACTTTGTTTTAGATCGATGATGGAATGAGCAAACACATCTTCAAGATAAATAAAGATGTCGGAATCGAAATTGCTAGTGCCATCGGCAGTGATTTTATAATCGCCTCCTGTGTTGATTTTCATATTGAGAGGAACCGTCAAATCCTGTTCGATTTTAGGCAGGGTGTTGATGGAAAGGTTTTCGTCGGAAACAAGAGTATATAGCTGAGCCATAGCTTCTTCTGATAATATTTTAAAAGCATCGAAGTGATCGTCGAATTGGGCAGACGAGCGTTCATCGAAGCGAACTACAGCTTCATCTTTAAATTCGCCTGAAGTTGCGCTGATTCTAAGCACATCAACAGGACTGCTTTTCCAATAGGGCTGTCCGCTGTGAACCCTCACGGCATCGTTCATCAGAAGCGTTCCGCTGCCCACAGCTGCGGCACGTACCATAAAGCCTTGCATGGCAGGGATAATTCCAGTGGTGCCAGTGGGCGTGCCCAAACCGGGTGTGCCCTGTGGGTAACCGGGGACGTATGAAACGTAAGACTTAGAGGCCTGATTCCACAAATAAACTGCGGCCGAAACATTGGTCTTAGTCCAACCCTCTGACGCATCCAAATTGATGGCCGAGGCATAAGGATTGCCCAACAAATTCCAACCTTTGTTGATGTCGGTGCGGCTCACATTTCCTTGAGTGCCCATGGGCCCACAATTCAATTCGCCTTGAAATAATTTGGTCATGGCCGATGCATAGGGCCTGTAAACCGAATAGCCTTTCATCACTTCGAGGTTGTCGGTGGCCGCAATATTAATCCATGCAGCAGTTGGTTCATCGAAACGATACATATAATAATGCAAAAACACCGAGGCTGGAGCCGAAACTACAGGGGAAGAAATATAATGATAGCGAACCAAATTGCCCTGAACCATATAGCGTTGAACGCTTGCAATAATTCCGGGGGTGCTTTCGATGAGGGAGCCTGTTTCGGTGCTGTTCGATTCGATGACGATGCCTGCATTTCCTGAATTATTGGTAAGAGTACCGGTTATGGTGATGGCTTTTCCACCTTCAACGGTGAGAACAGCACCCGGCTCTATGGTCAAATTGTTGCAAACAGCAGGGTTTTCGAGGGTAGATGTAATGTGAACATCGCCGGCAGGAACCACAATATTGGTTGTGGGAACGGGCATTCCACCACACCAGTTCGAAGGTTCGTTCCAATTATTGCTAGTGGCGCCAATCCAAGTGCCAGTGTTGTTGATGGTTACCGTCACCTGCAGCCTGGCCGAACTTTCGTTCACGAAATTCGATTGTGTGGCATAATACTGAGCTCCATTCACCAATGCCTGAGTTGGTGCAAGTAGGTTTCCGTTAACAGCGGCATCATACCATTTGATATTGCTTCCTGTTGCTGTTAATTGAGCAATGGTGGGACTGATGTTAACACAAAAGCTCTGAGATGCACTACCAGTGGGTGCCGCTGGAATTGGATTTAAAACGGTGTTGGATGAAATGTTTGTACAATTAGAGGAACTACCAGGAGCGAATACACTACTTCCATTAATATATAGATTTACTTTGGTAGGCCAAGATGTAGGAGGGTTGATAAAACTAAAAGCCAAATTGGCATGCGAGCCCGTTGCAAAGGGCACCGTATTGGTCAATCTTATACGGCACATGCGACTACCATTATTGATTTTCGAGATAATTGTTCCATTGCCAGGTGAGGTCGTCCTTGGAGTAACTTTCACCCCCAATGAAGCCAAATAAGAGAAATTTCCACTTATTGGCGTCTGAATAGCATTAAATTCAGATGTTCCGGGCACCATAGTAGGGACATAAACCCCACCATTCCTAATAGCCGAATCTACATATATCCCTAACTGCATTGAGGAGAGCTCGAAAATCTGAGAGGGATCCATGTCTTTCAGATACACATCGAACTCCAAGACGTTGGCCGCCGTTTGAACATCGTTGGCGATATAAAGATTATAATAGTTTTCTTGTGCTTTTGACTGTAATACGGTCAACATAATCAGTGCAAACAACATCAAGCTTTTCATGTGTAAGTTTGTTCTCTTCATTATTATGGTTTTTTTAGTTTTTAATTTAACATATGTGATGCTCAATAAAACAATGTCAAAAGTAATGTTTTTTTTCCTAATCAATAAAATTTATTTGCAAGAAATATATTTCAATAATACTTCAATTCAATAATCAAACTATCTGAAAGCAAATGCGCTAAGCATTATTGTTTATAAAACTCCTTTTCAGAGTAAAGCAAAAACCCCTTCTATTGCCAATATGAAATTCGAAATCCTATTATAAAAGCTACTTAAAACACCACATAGTAAAGCATATAACATAAAATAAGCCGGATTTCTCCGGCTTATTGTTTGCCTTCAAACGAAGGCGGTATGTAGTAATAAGGGCAATTTTACAAGCCTTTATTTCTTTGCTGCAGCTTTTTCAGGAATCAAAACTCCTCTCACATAATGATCTTTTTTGAAATACAACTGAGCGGCTGCTTTCAAATCTTCTTTAGTGATATTGGCCAAATTCTTAGTAAAATTGGTGATAGAGCTGAAATTCTCATTGTTAAAATAGATAGACTCAATCTTCGATAACCAATATTTGTTGGTTTTCAAGCCAGTTTCACGTTCACGAGTAAGCAATTCTTTCACTTTTCCTAAATCAACTTCGCTTGGACCTTTTTTCTGAAGGGTTTCGATAATCTTCATAACGGCTTTTGAAAGTTTCTCGGTGTTCTTAGGTGAACATCCAAACATAATGAACATATTGTATTCGCTTTTAGGAAATTGTTTATAATCCATCTGAATTTGTGGCGAATACACTCCGCTCATCTCTTCTCTAATCACTTCGATAAGTTTAATAGAAATCACCTCATCAAGCATTTTCAACATGAGTTTATTTTTATCGTTCCATTCGAAATTCTCGTTAAACAAGATTCCAACCATTGATTTTTGTTCTGTACCTTTAACAAATTTAAAATCAGTAACCCCAGTAGGGAATTTAGGTTCAACATCTTTCCAGCTTTCTTTACGATTGGTGGCTGGAAGGCTTCCTAAATATTTCTCAAGCATAGGCTGAAGGGTGTCTAAAGCAACATTCCCCACAACGAAGAAGGTGAAATCAGAAGCATCAGCAAATCTGTCTTGATAAATGTTATAAGCACGGTCGAGGTTTACTTTGTCTAAGTCTTTTTCAGAAGGAATCACCATAATACGAGGGCTGTTCGATGCTGCCACTTTGAACAATGTATCGAAGAATGCATACATTGGGTTGCCTGTGATGAATTTCAACTGATTTTTGGTGTTCGAAAGAAAACCATTATAAGCGGCTGTGTCTTTGCGTGCTCCTTTGAAATAGAGATAATTCAACTGAAGCAAGGTTTCGAAATCTTTAGGATTGGTGCTACCACTAAGGCCTTCTTTCAACACATCGATGTAAGGACTCAGTTCGATTTTCTTGCCTTTCAACTTCTTCTCTAAATTGGTTTGATTGAAATTGCCTAAACCCGATTGGTCGATGATTTGTGTTGCAAAAGTAGCCGACATGAAGTCGTTGTCATCATAAAGAGAGTTCCCTCCGAGGCTGTATCCTGAAAATAATATTTCATCGTTTTTAAAATCAGTAGTTTTCACCACTACTTTAATTCCGTTTTTAAGCGTGATTTCGGTAGCACTAGCTTCGCTGATCTCTTTCTTCAAAAGCAAAGGCGACGATTTCATTTCATCTTCTACAAGAGGAGCTGGTTTATATGAATCAACATAAGGAGTTAACTGCAACTTGCTCACTGCATCAAACACATTGAGGGCTTGCGCTTCGGTTGGGATGATGATGTTTGCTTTCTCAGGTGAAGTAATGACAAGCACTCTGTTTTCGTCGGTAATCCACTTTGCAGAGAGTTTATTAATGTCTTCAATGGTGATTTCAGGTAAGAATTTCTTCACATATTTGAATTCATTCTTAATCCCTGGAATAGGGTCTTGATTAAGGAAATTGCTTACATATTCACCTGCAAAACGATCCGACTCTGTTTTGTCGAATTCCTTTGCATTCTTTTCGTAGTTCGAAAACATCTCGTCTTTCTGACGTTCGAGTTCGCTTTCGGTAAAACCAAAACGTTTCACTCTTTCGCTTTCGGTGAGTATGCTTTGTAAGGACTGAAGAATTTGATTTTCTTTAGGAGAAGCATATAACATATAAGCATCGGATGAACGTGCAAGGAAACTGCTATATTCGCTGAAGGCTGCGCTATAAGCGGCATCTGATTTCTTTGAAATTTCTTCTAAACGTGCATTTAGCATGCCGTTGTAGAGTTCGTTCATTACTTTTGTTTTGTAATCTTCAATAAGAACAAGTTTTTTGGCAGCTTGCTTGTAGAAAACCATAATTGATGAATTCATAGCTTCTTTATCAGAAACGATGCTAACGAGAGGGGCTTTGTTGGCAGGTAAGTCAAAATCGGGACGGGCTTTTGGGCTATCGGGATTGGTGATTCCTGAGAAATGTTTGATGATCATCTTTTCGATTTCATCAACATTGATGTCGCCAACCACTACCACTGCTTGTAAATTAGGACGATACCAATCTTTATAAAAGCTTCTAATGGTGTCGTGTTTGAAGTTCTGAATAACGTCAATCTTACCAATGGGGCTTCTTAAAGCATAACGAGAATCTTTGAAAATAACAGGGAAATATTTCTTCTGCATTCTGTCTTCAGCACCAAGGCCTAAACGCCATTCTTCGGTGATAACGCCACGTTCTTTGTCAATTTCTTTACCCTCGAAGGTCACATTGTGAGCCCAATCTTCGATAACTTGCATACCTTTTTCGAGTAAACCTTCTTTGTCGTCAGGAATTTGTAACATATACACCGTTTCGTCGAAACTGGTATAAGCATTGATATCAGCACCAAACTTCACGCCTGTTTTTTGCAAGAAGTTGATAAGTTCGTTTTTTGGGAAGTTCTTAGTTCCGTTAAAACACATGTGCTCAGTGAAGTGAGCAAGACCTTGTTGAGCATCTGATTCTAAAATAGAACCTGCATTGATGGCCAAACGAAGTTCTACCCTCTTTTCGGGTTTGGCGTTCTTACGAATGTAATAGATTAATCCATTTTCGAGTTTGCCCACCTTAACGTTGGGATCCACAGGGAATGGCGCTTTAAGGTCGATGCTCTTCTGAGCAAAAACGCTAAGCGTCAGCGTGGAAATGAACAGAATGAGGAACAGTTTTTTGATGTTTTTCATTGTTTGAAATTAAATTTATATAGATTTAAGTTGACTTGATTTTAATCTGAAAATCAAGGGCAAAAATAGTCATATTTTAAACTTAAAACGAAAACAAATCGACCAAATAGCAGTTTTTATCGACAAAAGGGAAATTTAGGCAGAAAAAAGTGATAAAAATTAAATCGACAAATCAAGGTTGAGATCATTCTTAAACTGAATGAGACTGGGATTGATTTGTGCTAATTTGTTAAACTTATCTTGTGAAGTGTAGGCTTTGGTTTCTATTGTTTTTTCTTCTACCGTAAACTTCAAATTAACTCCATCGTTCTTCAACGATTGACGAAGATAATCGACAAGTTGCATGCGTTTTTCATTAATAAAATCCAACTGAATGTTGTTATCTAAGATGAGTTCAACTTCGTTATTATCCAGAAGTATAGGCTTACGACTAATCAAACATGAATAAAGAGTGGGTTCATTAATACATTCCTGAACATAGGCATCCCAAACTTTAGCAAAGGATTCTTCGCTATACGGATCAGCATTGGCAGGGTAGTTTATTGCGTCTTCAGCCAACATTGCTGCTGATTGAGGTGAGTTTTGCGAAGAAGGCATTTTAATGGAAAACGAACGGGCTTTCAAAGAAGGCATCTTGCCATGCAAGGGATCGCTGCTCACTGTTTCTGTCTTTTCAACGGCAACAATTTCCTTAGTTTCTTGCTTGGGTGCCACAGGAATAGGTTTAGCAACAGGGGTTTCAACAACTTTTTCAATAATAGGCGGGTTAGATACAGTGGTCGTTGGCGCTTGAAGCAAAGACAGGAGTTGCAATAAACTCAGTTCGACCATCAGTCGTTTATTGTTGCTGTTCTTATAGTTAAGATCGCATTGATTGGTGATTTCTAATGCTTTCATCAGAAAGGCGTCGGAACATTCGTTGGTTTGGTCGATATAGCGGTTGCGAGTGGAATCGCTCGACTCGAAAAGTTTGGCCGTCGAAACGTTGCGGCAAACCAACAAATTGCGGAAATGTGCAGCTAAACCATTGATGAAATGCTGCCCATCGAAGCCTCGTTCAATAATCTCGTTGAAGATTAACAACAATTCGGGGACATTCTTTTTCAGAATAAAATTAACCGATTTGAAATAGAATTCATAATCCAACACATTCAAGTTTTCAATTACAGCTTTGTAGCTGATATCGCCTCCCGAGAAGCTCACTATCTGATCGAACATCGATAGGGCATCGCGCAAGGCACCATCCGACTTCTGTGATATAACATGCAGGGCTTCGGCCTCGAAATTCACATGTTCGCTTTGGGCAACAAACTCGAGATGTTTCACTATGTCGTCGTTAGAAATTCTCTTGAAGTCATAAATCTGACATCTCGATAAGATGGTCGGAATGATTTTGTGTTTTTCGGTGGTGGCTAATATAAATTTAGCATAAGCAGGTGGCTCTTCTAGGGTTTTCAAAAAGGCATTGAAAGCCTGAGTGGAGAGCATGTGGACTTCATCGATGATATATATCTTAAAATCGCCAACTTGTGGGGGTATGCGCACCTGATCGACCAAGTTGCGAATATCATCCACCGAATTGTTTGAAGCTGCATCGAGTTCGTGTATGTTGAAAGAAGCATTTTCGTTGAAAGATTTACAGGAAGGGCATTCGTCGCAAGCCTCTATATTAGGAGTGATGTTCTGACAATTGATGGTCTTGGCAAGAATACGCGCACAGGTCGTTTTACCCACACCACGTGGTCCGCAAAAGAGAAAGGATTGCGCCAAAGTGCCGTTCTTAATGGCATTTTTAAGAGTAGAAGTGATGGACCCCTGACCCACTACGGTGTCGAAGGTTTGTGGGCGGTATTTACGGGCGGAGACTATAAAGTTGTTCATGGTTTCTTATTGGTAATAAAACTTTTAATGGTGGCTATAAGTGAATTTCCTTAAGGTGATTTAAGAACAAGGATTAAGGATTTTTGATTTTAGATTAAACCCAAAAAACAAGCTTCCGTATGCTTAGTTCAATAAAAAAATTATAGATTCTTACAAACACAAATTATTGTTCAAAATTAAATATTTTTCTGATATGGGGACTATGATTGTAAATTGAGATGTGTTTTTTTTGATTTGGGAGGGTTGGAGTGTTTGGGGAATTTGAAAATTATAGGATTTGAGAAAGGGGTTTTGGGTGAATGGTGAATGTAATTTTATTCTTAACGGAATTGGTGCTAAAACATGGACTAAATCCTTATGAAATAAGGAATGTTGCTTCTTAAAACTTCATTTCATCAATTATATTAACGCAATAATATCCTAACGTTAACATCTCAGAAACAATAATACGAACACCAACAGGCATAATACGGACACCAACAGGCAAAACACGAACACCAACAGGCATAATACGAATACCAACAGGCATAATACGAACACCAACAGGCATAATACGAATACCAACAGGCATAATACGAATACCAACAGGCATAATACGGACACCAACAGGCGAAATACGAATGCCAAGAGGCGAAATACGAATGCCAAGAGGCATAATACGAATGCCAACAGGCATAATACGGACACCAACAGGCGAAATACGAATGCCAAGAAGGGAGGTGGGTTTGACTTTAGAGAAAAGCAATTAACCCCAATCCCGACGATAAATGACGGGGCAATAACAGTTCATCTGTAATTTAACGATTGTTGCATTTGTCTGAACTGTGAGAAAATTACAAAATGTCCGTCCCTGAAATAGGTTGACTGAAATCAAACTCTCCATCAATAAAAGGAATTAAACTGAATTGCATATAAAAACTGATAATAAGGGGATGCATGGGTAAAATCCCATCCGTAGCGTATGCCTAAATTGAGAGGAATTACTATTCTGACTTCGGTGCTAAGCTCCACTCCTGCCGTTTTGTAAAGGCTGTTATAATTGTTTTCGACATAATCGCCATATATTTTAGCCTGAACTCTTTTCATATAAAACCAAGTGCTGATGTTCCAATCGGGATAGAAAAGAGGCATGATATAGTTGCCTGAAATGAGTATGGCATGCTGTCCATAGAGTTGATTGAAGCTTCCTCGAGGATAGGGAATTATGGAGGCAAAATACATTTCAGAATAATTCCGTTGCTGATATGCGGCATAGATGTTTAGGCTGTGATGGCGAAAAACAGAAGGGAAATATAGATTTGTTTCAACAGAAAATAAGTCGCCTGCCTGAATGCCTTTAAAAGGGGTGTGCTTATAATTAAAATCGATTTGCTGTGCGAAACGGGGTACAATATCTCTATAGCCCATTTTGCGTTGATTATATAAAAATAGTCGGTACTCCATTGATTGCACACTTCCAGAAGGAAAACCAGAAGGGCTGTTCTTCAGATTGCTAATGCTACGATAAGTGGTTTGAATTTTAGGATAAATGCCAAAAGCATAGGCTCCTTTCGTAAATTGAAGATTAAGATGGGTTCCGAGTCTAAGGCTTATATCGTCCCAAGTGATTTGGGGGAGGTTATCATTAAGGTTGTTTGCCAGAGGTTGGGAAAAGTCGACCTGCACATCAAGTTCTGGGAACCAGCCTTTATAGGAATATTGCAAAGAATAAATCCCTTTGTTTTCTATGGTAGGCAAGGAATAGTTTAAACTTAAGAAAGAAGTACTCAATAAGTTTTGAGAAAACAGAGTTGCTCCCGGCTTAAAACTTTGATTGCTCACATCGATTGAAAGTCCGGGTGCCCAAGAATGAAAGTTAAAGAGATGTCCTGCTTTGCTGTATTTCTTAAAAGCATAAACCGAATCATTTGTAGTGAGGGTATCAATATTAAACAGTTCTTCCTTACCAAATGCATGGTAGACTTCTATTGGTTTCTTTTGTTGGGGCTCAATTAATTCCCAATTGGCAGGGATTAAATCGGTTTGGGCAAGGCGAAGTCCATTGGCGCTATAATCTGAAAACAAAAGTTTATTTCGTTTAGTGTCGATAACTGGATTCATGGCACAGTATTTCGAATGGGTGACTTTATACTCTTTTTTACTTAGTGTATCAATGGCAAAGATGTTTCCTGAGGCATCCATATTGGAAGCGAAGAGGATATACTTATCATAAAAAACAGGATTTGCTTTATCATAAAAGTCAAGTTCCGAAAGTCTTTGAATTGAATTATTGGCAATATTCCAATTATAAATAGATTTTCCATTGTTGGTCAGCACCACGAATGCAATAGTTTCGCCATTCGCCGACCAAGAAGGTGTAAAAAGCTCAAGTGTATCTCCAAGGCATATTTTATTAATCAGGTTTGCATTCGCTGTATTTAAAATGCAAATATTATGGTCACCCGAAGGAAGTGCTTCGATGCAAGCCACTTTGCTTGCATCGGATGAAAGACTGGGGGAATGATAATAGGTTTTTTTGGACAATTTTCGTAGGCGATTTGTTTTAACATCATAAACCTTAAGCACCGACCAGCTTCTGTTCTCCCAACGTGAAGAGAAGGCTCTTTCGGACCAGCAAATCTTATTGTTTTGAACCGAGATGCTTTCGAAATAAGTGTATCCCTGCGTTAGTAGTTTCTTTACTTTCCCTTTGGGGCTGATGGTTACAATGCAATCAATGTCGTCTAAACATTTCATATTTGTTACAAACAATGAATCATCAATATAACCTCCCCCAATATAGGAAGCGTAATTTCTGATTTTCACAGGACTTAGATAAATATAGGATGAAGTTGAATGCTTTTCATCATCTTGTTTCTTCCATTTGGTCTTCAAATCGCGTAAAGCAGTTTTATAGAATTTGTTTTTCCACATTCCAGTTAGCTTATGCACTTTAGAAGTAAGAGGAAAGACTGAATATGGGTAGAAAGCAACGGATTTGAAAGCTTTTTCCCATAGCTCATCACCATAGTTTTGCCTTCCCCACCCTACCAAATGGTATCCAAGAGCATAGCTATCAGGGGTATAATCGCGATAGGACCCGAAAGCAGCTTTAGCATAAGAATATGCACCCTTATCTTCAACCTGAGCCTTCAGTTTAGCAATAAAATAAGGGTCTCTTCCCCTTCCTGAATTGCTTAAAGCTGTTTCAGTTACAACTGCATCCCCTTCCGCAAGCCAGGGAGGAATATAAAGACCTTGCACCAAGGAAATAATGTGCTGCCCAAAAATTAAACTTGCAAAATGTGTAAAGCCAGCATTGATTTTCTCTATTTGTGCAACATGCCTGAATTCGTGTACCACCAATTGCTTCATCCACGGCTGAGGATAACTCACGGGTGAGCTAAATGAGTAGAACTCCATGCGCTTAGGTGCCCATGCTACCATTGCATTGGGATAAGATGTCTGAGTATGCAGCAAAAGATCTATCCTTCGCGGACTAACATTATAGGCTTTTGCAATGCTTTTTTTGCTTTTCCCTAATAAGTTTGCAATTAAGCGGGCATCTTTCAGGTTTTCTTTTGGGAAAACAATACGAAACTCATCTGTTTTAATCTGAAGCCATTTTATGGATGCAGCATCTTGGCCTGTTGTAAAGTATTGTGCCAACAGAAAACTTGGCAATAGGAAAATAAGCAATAAGATGAAAACTATTCTACTTCTCACTTTGCATTATTTTAGAAATGCTATCCTGCCTGTTAATACTATCACTTGGGTATAAGACATAATAGCTGATTGGGATTACACCATGCCCTAACATTTCAATATCTTTGGCGGCAATGTACGAAAGGTCGACTACATTCTTGTTTTTACGCCTACAACGATCGTTGATAACAACATCCACTTGTTTGTTGTTCAAAGTATTGGTGACCCGTATTTTGGTTTTAAACGGGAAAGAAGCATGAGCAGCAGTATAGGCTTTATTAGAATATCTTTCACCCGAAGCAGTTTTTCTTCCATTGAACTTTCGCCCATAATAAGTGGCTTTCCCAAATATTAAACTATCAGAAGTCTTAATGCTATCCTGAGAAAATGCCTCACAATATGTTATAACTATCAATATTAACGCGACTAAAAATCTCATTGTATTCTTATAGTTATACATTCTATTTCTCATCGTATCAATTTATTACTTTTCTGAAACAATCAATATTTCAACTCTCCTGTTTTTGGCCGATTGTTGATCGTTTTCAGGTTTAGGGTAAATCATTTTCAAATTTGAAAAGCCTTTAAACGAAAGCCTTGTTTTTGAAACTCCTTTAATTACAAGGTAATCCATTACGGCTTTTGCTCGGTTAATAGATAAACCCATATACTCATTCACACCTAATCCAGGCCCATTCACATGTCCCTGAATTTCTATTTTCAAACCGGGGTTATCAGTAAGGCTTTTATAGAGATTGTCCAAAGCAGGAATTGATTCTTTTGTGATTTCAGCAGAATTTGAGATGAAATAGATGTTTTCGATTACTATATTTCTACCTTTTTTGATTTTATCGAGAGAAATATTTAATATTTTCTGTTTGTTCTTTTCAGTTTCAGCAATTTCAGTAGTTGAAGACATGTATCCGTTTAAAGTAACTTCTACTGAGTATTTCTTCCCTGCTTTGATGGCATAAAAGCAGCTCGAAGTATTGACAAACTCTTTAATCAACTTTGAGTTTTCGAGAATTTTAATTTTCGCATTTAACAATTCTGAGGTCTCTCGGTCAGTAACATTCACATTAATTGTAAAACCCTTATTATTAACCACTCCAATAGGCTCTATTTTATTTATGATTTTATCCTTCTTTTCAATCTTCACTGGAATTTTATCTGACTTATTCAGTAAATTGATATTGACATAATGCCCTTTGCCTTTTGGATACACATTATCAACCAACAAATAATACACTTCATCTTTATGAACAAATAAATGCCTGCTGTAAACATCACCAGGCCCTGAATGGACAAAATCAGACTTCCCTTTAGGGGAGATGCCAGTAATTCCTCTTTGAGTGCTGTCTCTTCTTGAAATATTATTTCTTATTGGATTTATCTTCTTCTCTCTTACGTCTTTACAAAAGTTCTTATCTGTATATTTAAATAAAAGAAAGTCGTAATCATCATCTGCATCAACAGGAATAATGTCAAACTTCAGATTTCCTGATTTCCGAATGGTAAAAGTATACCAAACTGAATTATGTTCTTTTTCCAGGAAATGATTATCCATTCGTTTTCCTGTAATTTCCATTATGCTTCCGAAACCTAAAGGAGGAGTAGATGGCCCATTGATGCTATCATTGAGCAAAATTGCATTTTCACAATCAGCATTTTCGGGTTTAATGATTATATTCTTTTGAGCATTCAGCCTAAAGGATATCATCATCAATATCAACACAGAATAAAATAGTTTCATGATAAATATATTGGGAAAGAATTACTTTAGAAATAATGCTTTTTTAGTGGAAATAATATTAAACCTGTCATCTTTTACAATGACATTATAGGTTGTGTTAGTATCGCTTGTAGGCTGCCAAATAAAAAGATTATCTCCTTTTTGAATTTCAAACGCTTTTATAATACGACCTGAATTGTCAATAATTTGCATTTTACCCTTAGACAATGAATTGTATTGAATTTTGAATTTTGAATTACTTGGATTAGGTGAAATTTGCAAATTGTCTTGATCCGCTCTTTTTAGCTCATTTATAGATGCATGTTCTGGCATTCCTATTCCAAACGTATATTCACCAGTTTTTATTGAGTCTACCATAATTAATCCAATAGAACTTCCGACTTTGCTGAATGCTATTTGGTGCCAATCATCTGCTGAATTTCTTCTATATAACATCAATAATGAGTCAATTGACGTAGAAGTTGTTAATAATCCCAATTCCTGCACATCGCTACTTTTATTAAAATTAAATCGACCCTTTGCAACAAAACCCTGAGGTATAATCCCATCCACTTTCCAATATCGTCTATCATGAATTCTTTTAATGTTTGCATTTGGCTGTTTTAATGGATCAGGGGCAACCCAATTATGCTCAACTCTAAGAAAGGCTGAATCTACTATATTACTAACAATCATACTAAAATAAGTATTCGTGAAAGTATAAGTGCCCAGAGTATTGATTTTTAAATCATAATCAGTTATAGCATCATTAAGTTTATCGTGATAATCCATCATCACAATTGAAGGGATGAAAGGCAGCTGAAATACTTTTGAAGCATATTCTCCTGAGAAGTCAATAATCCCAGAGTATTGCTGCCACTGAGAATTCATAAAAGTCACCTCAACTTTGTTTGAATTAGCAAAATTAGGGGTATGCATCTTTTTTTGCTTTATGTAGACAATATAATCACTATTTGAGCCATTAGGATAACTAGCAAAAGAATCAACTGAAAATTGAGGAAAACCAGGAGCATAAACCCATGCATCAAAAAAGCCATTCAAATTCATACCTGAATTTGCTGCCATAACATTTCGAAATTGCTGAGTCCCTATATTTTTAAATGAAAAGGAATCTAACAAATGTTTAACTGAAAAGAAGAACAGACTATCACCCATATAACTTCTGAGATTATGAATAACATCAGCTCCTTTATGATATACAGTTGTTCCATATGTGTACTCTGATGGAATTCCATATATTGCTCTATAACCGACATCATCTATGTGGGCTTTTTCCAAAACCAACTTATGATTATCTTTCACATTTGCTTTATAAGCAGCAGTCCCATATAAGCCTTCAATAAAAACGCTTTCACAGTATGAAGCCCAACCTTCATTAATCCACATATCCTGTGCCGTTTCACATGTTATTAAATCTCCGAACCAATGGTGAGACAACTCATGGGCATATAGCGACTCATAAGAAAGGTCACCAGTTATAGCGAAAGCAGGATAAGAAATATTGCAGGCATGTTCCATTGCTCCACTATTAAACGGAACGCTAACGTAACCAACTCTATCCCATTTATAAGGCCCAAAACGATTTTCGAAAATCTGCAAAATGGCCTTTAAATTCACAAATGAATTCGCAACTTTTGAAGTGTCGTTTGAGTTTACATATATCTTAATAGGAATTGGTCCGTTTATACCATTAAATACATCGGCTACTTCAACATAATTGGAAACCGCTACTGAGGCCAAATAACTTGGAATTTCCTGATGTAGTTTCCAATGCCAGGTTTTCTTAGAATTTGGAAGAATAATCACATCGAGTAAATCTCCCCCACAAACCGCCATTTGATCAGATGATGTGGTTATATAAGTATCGAAATATGCCTTTTCTGTAAATTCATCAACACATGGAAACCATACCCTTCCATAACAATGAGGGTCATCATGAAAACCAACACCCAGGTTAAAAGCCGTATTACTCTGAAAATAAAATCCTCCCCAACCTGAAGGGTCTACATGTGGATTCCCATGATAATAAACTTTCAAATAAAAAGTATCACTTAAAGTTGGGGTAAAAGCTAAATGAAATCTAATAATTGTGTCATCATAACTAAAGTTAGTATTCAATTGATTATTTAAAAACACAGAATCAATGTTCATTTTCAGTAAATAAAGACCAAAGCTATTCAAATTGAGCATTTTGGGTTGTATAACTACTTGTGTAAACCCTACTATACTCCCTGAATTTACATCAGAAATATCTAAATGAATATCATATTTTTTGACATCAATTGAATCGCTAATACTTTGACTTTTAACAAGGTTTAGATTTATTAGCCAAAATAAACCCAAAACAACATACTTTAAATTGCCTTTCATTTCATCTCAAATTTCAACAAAGGTATAGATTATCTTGAATTCCGATTGATTTACTGTTGTTATAGTAAAGAATTAAGGTAAGTAAATTATTCTTACACAAAATTATTCTCTCTGATAATCAGACAATTAAATCAATAACGAAAAATATTATTAGGAAGAAATAAACTAATGTATACATTTGCGCATTGGAATACCTGTTTAACCTTTTTAGCAATGAGTAAATTATTAAATATATCGGAACCCTTTTCAATCGCTCTTCACAGCTTGGTTTTAATAGCTAGTCGTGAAAAGTTAATTACAATACTAGAGATATCTGAAATAACACATGCCTCAAAAAACCACATTGCTAAAATCATGCAGTTGTTGGTAAAACATAATTTTCTTAAATCATTCAGAGGCCCTTCAGGAGGATTTGAGCTTGCAAAAAAAGCAGAAGACATTAAATTAATGGATATTTACCAGGTGACGGATGGAACAATTTCTACCTACAATTGCGATTTACATCAAAAAGGATGTAGTCGTATTAATTGTGTTTTCGGTGGATTTCAGAAAAAATTTGCTTTAGAATTCAGTGACTATCTTAATAATAATACTATAAACGATTTAATAATTAAAAAATGAAAAGAACAATAATTAAAATTGATGAAGATAAATGCACAGGTTGTGGCGATTGTATCATTGGTTGTCACGAAGGGGCGCTTCAATTAATAGATGGCAAAGCAAGAATGATTAGCGAATTGTATTGCGATGGCTTGGGCGCCTGTATTGGCGATTGTCCTGTTGGCGCAATTGAACTGGAAGAAAGAGAAGCCGAAGCTTATGATGAAATTAAAACTATTGAACGTATGGTTGAGAAAGGCGAATCAACCATTAAAGCACATCTAAACCATTTAAAAGATCATAATCAAGACGAATACGTAGAACAAGCATTAGATTACCTTAATAAACACAATATCAATATTAATTTAAACAACATGAACTCAACAGAAAAACACGAACATTCAAGTGAAGGTTTTTGCGGTTGCCCAGGTTCGGGAACACAAGACTTCAGAGAAACAAAAAAAGAAACCACAACTGATGGAAACTTTTCAGCTCCATCGCAACTTCAACAATGGCCAGTTCAATTACATTTATTGAATCCGATGGCATCTTATTTCCAAAATGCAGATGTATTGCTTGCTGCTGATTGCGCTGCTTTTGCAGTTGGAGATTTTCATAATAAGTTTATGAAAGACAAAAGCATTGCTATTGCTTGTCCTAAGCTCGACTCAAATATGGAAATATACGTAGAAAAATTATCTGCTATGATTGATCAGGCTAAAATAAACACACTTCAAGTAGTTATTATGGAAGTCCCTTGCTGTAGTGGTTTATTGCAAATTGCAAAACAAGCCACTCAGAAAGCAAGCAGAAAGATTCCTTTAAAGTTAACAGTAATTAGTCTTCAAGGCGAAACCATTCAAGAAGATTGGGTATAATAAATAATAAAATTAAAACAAGAA
Source organism: uncultured bacterium (assembly GCA_903922465.1). Lineage (GTDB taxonomy): Bacteria > Bacteroidota > Bacteroidia > Bacteroidales > CAIXTV01 > CAIXTV01. Next base: position 14,282 of record CAIXTV010000171.1, on the reverse strand, counting down.
AAAATGAATACAAGAAAACTATGGATTGGGTTTATTGCTGTTATGGTAATAAGCTTTTCGGTGTTAGGTTATTTTGGGTATGAAATATATTTGCAAAAACCTCCAATACCTGAAAAAGTTATAACAGAAAGTGGTGAACAAATTTTCACTCAAGAGGAAATCATGGATGGTCAAAGTGTTTGGCAATCTATTGGTGGACAGGAAATGGGAACCGTTTGGGGACATGGTTCATATGTAGCTCCCGATTGGTCTGCAGATTGGCTTCATCGTGAAGCAGTCTTTATTTTAAATGAACTTGCACTTAAAAACGACTCGACTACTTATGACAAAGTAAGTCCTGCAAGACAAGCTTTTTTAAAATCTCTTCTCCAAAAAGACTTACGTAGCAATTCGTATGATGAATCAACAAAAACATTAAAAGTTTCCGATTTCCGTGCAATTGCAATTAAAGCAAACATGGAATATTACAAAGGTCTGTTTACTAATAGTAAAGACCTTGAAAAAACTAGACTTGCTTATGCTATCCCAGAAAATACTATTAAAGATGATGTGAGCATGCGAAAAATGAATGCTTTCTTCTTTTGGACAGCTTGGGCATGTGTTACTGAGAGACCGGGGAAAGACATCACCTACACCAGCAATTGGCCAGGGGATGATTTAGTTGGTAATCATGCAACAGGGAAGCACCTTTTTTGGACAATGTTTAGCATTATCATGCTTTTACTTGGGATAGGTTTGCTTGGATTTTACTATGCAAGAAGTAAGGATTTATCAACAGATGTTGAGCCTTATCCCGAAAAAGATCCTTTGATTAACCTGAAGGCAACCCCTTCTATGAAAGCAACCCTCAAGTATTTCTGGATAGTATCTGGTTTAATTCTTTTGCAAGTCATTGCTGGGATAATTACGGCTCATTATGGTGTTGAAGGAAATGGTTTTTATGGCTTAAAATTAGATTCAATTATCCCTTATAGTATTTCGAGAACATGGCACGTACAGTTGGCTATTTTCTGGATTGCCACCGCTTGGTTAGCCACAGGTTTATTCATTGCTCCAGCTGTTTCAGGCGTAGAACCCAAATATCAAAAGCTGGGTGTAAACATTCTATTTGGCGCTCTACTAATTGTCGTTTTAGGATCAATGGCTGGTGAATGGTTAGGTGTAATGCAAAAATTAGGTTTAATTCAGAATTTCTATTTCGGACATCAGGGGTACGAGTATGTTGACTTGGGCAGATTCTGGCAGATCCTTTTATTTGGAGGCTTACTCATTTGGTTATTCTTAATGATTAGGGCATTATTACCTGCTTTAAAAGTAAAATCAGACAGCCGTCAATTACTAATTCTATTTACAATATCCTCTGTAGCTATTGCTGCTTTTTACGGAGCCGGTTTAATGTACGGTCGTCAGGCACATTTATCAGTTGCTGAATATTGGAGATGGTGGGTTGTACATTTATGGGTAGAAGGTTTCTTTGAAGTATTTGCCACCACTGTTATAGCTTTCGTATTGGTAAAACTAGGTTTATTGAATATCAAACGTGCCACAGTTGGTTCATTGTTTGCAACCATTATATATTTATTAGGTGGTATTATTGGCACCTTCCATCATTTATATTTTTCAGGGGCGCCCATGTCGATAATTGCATTAGGAGCTTCGTTTAGCGCTTTAGAGGTTGTCCCATTGGTTTTAATGGGATTTGAAGCCTGGCACAATTACCAGCTAACAAAAACAACTGAGTGGATAAAGAAATACAAATGGGCAATTTACTGCTTTATTGCAGTTGCCTTCTGGAACTTAGTGGGTGCAGGCGTTTTCGGATTCCTTATTAACCCCCCTATTGCTTTATATTATATGCAAGGTCTAAACACCACTCCTCTTCATGGACATGCCGCATTATTTGGTGTTTATGGTATGTTAGGAATTGGACTGATGTTATTTTCCCTACGCGGTATGACGGTTACAAGAGAATGGAACGATAAAGTCTTGAAATTTTCGTTTTGGAGTTTCCAGATTGGTATGACTCTGATGTTAATCTTTAGCTTATTACCTGTTGGAATTCTGCAGACCATTGCATCTGTTGATCATGGCATTTGGTATGCACGTTCGATGGAATTTATGCAAAGCCCAACTATGCAAACCCTGCGTTGGTTGAGAGTGTTTGGGGATACTATCTTCGCACTTGGAAGTGTTGGGTTGGTATACTTTGTAATCGGATTAAAGACAGGCTGGTCACTTAAAAAATAAATATTACTAATTAAGCCTTAGAGAATAGCATCTCTAAGGCTTTTTAAATTAAACAAATCAAAATTCATCATTGTGAAAAATCAATTTTAAACATCTAATATAAATCAAACAACTAATTACTAACTAAATTAAACTAAAAAAATGAGTATGTTTTGTTATCAATGTCAGGAAGCATCCAAAGGAACAGGATGCGTATCAAAAATCGGTGTATGTGGTGTTACCAGCGAGGTTATCCATCTACAGGATTTGTATGTATTTTTATTAAAAGGAAATGCGCTATTTGCTGAACATTTAAATTCCTTAGGTCAAAGAAACAGTAAATTTGACCGTTTGCTGATGGAAGGATTGTTTTCAACCATTACCAATGTAAATTTTACTGAAAGTTTTTTTATTGATAGGATAAAAGAAATATTCGTTCTTCGTTCGGAAATGAAGAAAAGTATCCTCGATTTAAAAGGAGGTTTTTCTGATATCACAAAAGAATGTGCCGTTTGGGAAGCAAAATCGATTACCGAAATCATTTTAAAAGCAGCTGAAATCAACGGAACCATTGATGCCCCTACCGAAGACATCCGTTCTTTGCGAGCATTAATTCTCTATGGCTTAAAAGGCATGGCAGCCTATGCCGATCATGCAGCGGTTCTCGGAAAAGAGAATCAGGAAATCTATGCTTTTGCCACCCGTGCAATGGCAGCTCTTACAAACGACGCCCTCAGTGTTGACGAAAACATCGCATTGGTTCTCGAAACCGGGAAATTTGGTGTAAGCGTTATGGCTTTGTTGGACGAAGCGAACACTACGGCTTATGGCAATCCCGAAATCACTAAAGTAAATATTGGCGTAAGCAACAAACCCGGCATCCTTATCAGCGGTCACGACTTGAAAGACATGGAAGAATTGCTGAAACAAACTGAAGGCACAGGCGTGGATGTATACACCCATAGCGAAATGTTACCTGCCCATTATTATCCTGCCTTTAAAAAATATGCTCATTTCATAGGAAACTATGGTGGTGCATGGTGGCAACAGAAAGAAGATTTCGAAACTTTCAATGGTCCGGTTCTTTTCACCACCAATTGTATTGTCCCACCTTCTTCAAAAGCAACTTACACCAACAGGGTTTTCACAACAGGTGTTGCCGGTTTTCCTGACTTCAAACACATTGAAAATGCTAAAGATGGGGAAGCAAAAGACTTTAGCCCTATAATTGAAATGGCAAAAAGTTGCAAAGCTCCCACCGAAATCGAAACAGGCGAAATCGTTGGAGGTTTTGCACATGCACAAGTATTTGCTTTGGCTGACAAAGTGGTTGAAGCCGTTAAATCAGGTGCTATCAAAAAATTCTTTGTCATGGCGGGTTGCGATGGCAGAATGAAAGACAGGAATTACTATACCGAATTTGCCGAAAAACTCCCAAAAGATACCATCATCCTCACCGCAGGTTGTGCAAAATATCGTTATAACAAATTGCCTTTAGGCGATATTGGTGGCATTCCACGTGTGTTGGATGCTGGACAATGCAACGATTCATATTCATTAGCCGTGATTGCACTGAAACTAAAAGAAGTTTTCGAATTGAACGACATCAACGATTTACCCATAGCCTACAACATTGCCTGGTACGAACAAAAAGCCGTTATCGTCCTACTGGCACTCTTATCATTAGGCGTTAAAAACATCCATTTAGGTCCTTCACTTCCTGCATTCTTATCGCCCAATGTTGCTAAGGTTTTGGTAGATACCTTTGGCATTGCCGGCATTGGAACTGTTGACGAAGACATGAAAATGTTTTTAAACTAATAATTGATTTCAAACCTGACAGGTTTCCAAAACCTGTTAGGTTTACACTTACTCATTTATGCAAAGCAAACGTATAGTCACCGAAAAAGCCACCGTCAAAGCAATGATAGAAATTTATTGCAAATCCAATCACAGGCAAAATAAAACCTGCGACGAATGCGTTAAGCTTATTGAATATGCTTTGCTGAGGACAGATAAATGCAGATATGGCGACAACAAACCTGCCTGTAAAGTTTGCACAACGCATTGCTACAACAAAGAAAACAGAACAAAAATAAAAGAGATTATGAGGTTTTCGGGACCAAGGATGATTTTCAGACACCCCATACTTTCTATAAGGCATTTATTAAGTAAGAAAAGTGCCTAGAGTACTTAGAGTGCATAGAGTTATTAGAATTATAAAATTTAAAAACATGGAAAATAAATCATTTGAAACAGCAAAGGTATTTAACTTTGCTAAGGAAGTTAGTTATTCCGATAATGGAATAGTAAGTAAAAGAGTGTTGGAAAAGAAAACCGGAAACATCTCCTTGTTTTCTTTCGATAAAGGACAATCGCTGAGCGAACACACTGCCCCTTTCGATGCCATGATACAGGTGTTGGAAGGAAAAGCCGAAATCATCATCAACAAAGTCCCTTATGAATTAATGGCAGGCGAAAGCATCATTATGCCGGCTAATATACCCCACGCAGTAAACGCTTTGGAGCAGTTTAAGATGTTACTGAGTATGATTAAAGACTGAAGATTATTAGACTGAAGGCTGAAGGAAAACAAAAAACGAAATCTTTCATTGCTTTCCTTCAGCCTAAAAGCCTTTTCCCTTCAGCCTAAAAATGAAGTAGAAGCCGATTTGGAAAGAGGCTGGGAAAATACAGGCACAGAAGAATTAAGACTGTTGGTGCTAAAGGTTTTCTAGGAAATCTTATTGACAGTGTAAAACATTTTTTATTGATTGGACAATAGTAAATTATACTTTGATTTAAGCCGATTTGCAAAAATAGACGCAGTTGCAAATCAACGAGCTACATTATTGAACCAACGAACAAGCTTTTTTGCAGAGTCTTGCAACTTACTTGCAGAACCTTTCACCAATCTTGCAGAGCCTTACAAGCTACTTGCAGAAGTAAAAAAGTATAGTTGCTGCAATGTTCTTTACAATTGAACGGATGTTCCTAATTTAGGTATGATACTTTTAAATTGAGGGATAGTTTACTCCTATTCTAATTCTGATATTTTAAAAACTACTTATCATAAGAAACAAACTCGACATATTGTATGAAAATACTTTAGAAACACCTAAATGGTTTCATAAAAAGCAATTCAAAAACACAACGATTCCCCCTATATTTCCATGTATCATCAAAGCTTGGCAGATAGGGCTTTACAGTAACAATCTTCTTCTGTATTTCCATAGTGCGCTTATTAATATACCATTTCTCAAAGAACACTATTCCTTCCATGTCATTTTCATTAATTCTCTCGATTTTATTTGTAACAACATTATGACGGGCATTTAGGAACTCATCCACTTCTGATGGCTTCATTTCTATCACTGTATCGAAAGTAAAATCATAAAAATTTTCAATTGCCATCCAACCTTTTACTTTAACGCTACCATTTGATGCCGATGTTAATAGAGAAGAAAGATAATTCAAGCGATTGATTGTATCATTTGAAATACTTATACAGGTATATCGAGCAGGTTCCAAGTTTTTTTCTGATGAAATAAAAGAACTAGTGGATGAAATTAAATCGCTAAGCAGAACTATTTCGTCTGTTTTTAATATTTTATTTCCACATTTTATCCAAAACAGTGGGATACGATCGCCAACTTTGTATGAGCCACTCTCAATCAAGTTAACAATAAGCGGTGCATATTCTGAAATAACTTTTTTTATTTTAAACGATTTCATATCGTAGTACCACGATTCGTGGAAACGCAGATAATTAATTCTATATGATGGCATTACAACATCTAAAACAGTGTCATAAGTACTATAAGGTGGTTCCCACCGAGACCTTAGGATAGTGTCCTTTGAAACAAGAATTTTATCTACCTCTGTTTTCGAAAGCTTCTTACCCAATTCGTTATAAACTTCTAATTTGCCATTCACAACTTTGTTAATGATATTTTGCTGAAGGAAGCATCGCTTTGAAGGTTCAAGATTATTGTTAACCCAGACCTCTACACCTTCATTCTCTGGATAATAACTTGCACTGTAGATGGGAACATCGTAAACAATACTTTTAATCAGTAGTTGATTTTGCCCTTTCGATGCATTGTTGAAATGCAGAAAAGCGAATAATAATGCTGTGTAAATGATGGACTTTTTCATAAATATATTGGTTAAATAAAAGAACTATTCTAATTACTACTTTAAAACTTAAATCCTTGATGACAAACTTAAGGTTTAAACAAAAACACCATCCCTTACTGTGTTGGCAGCTGTCAACACACCAAAAGGATAATGAAACCTATCCGACTAAACACACCCCACACACCCTTCCCAACAAAAGTACTCAAAGCCACTTTACTCACTTCCAATTGTCAACTGTTAAGCCACTTCACTAACCGCCACTTCCCCTTCTTCGGCATTATTCTGATTGGCAAAGAACATATACATTTTTGGAGGACAATCGAGTTCAGCTGAAGTTTTAATAATTTCGTCGCCCGAATTTAAATCAGCTGCACCCGAAGGAATTTCTGCAGGAATTTCTTCGCTTGCCGACATCCAGAATTTCAAGTCAGCATCTCCTACATTGCTAATCAAATATACTTTGCTGGCAAGAAAAGAAAAATCAATTTTAACAATAGTCATCAAAGGAATCATCTTACGGTATTCCCCTGCATCAGCATCGCTATCAGTCGAAGTGCGTTTGCGGTGACCCTGCATATGCAACTTGCGACAAATGTGATACAAAGTAAAAAACCCATTGTTCTTTTTCTTGAAAGGTTTAGCCGATTTGTCTAAAGGGCCATTAACATAATCCACCACATCTGAAAATTTCTTGTCGCGATCTTCCACTTCAGCTTTGTGTAGCTTGATGTCAGCTTCAGGAGCAATTAGCAAACCTTCAAAAGCAGTTAAATTGTCGCTCAAATCAGCCAAGTCCTGAGCTTCGTAACCATAATCGGCTAATGCAGCCACAGTAACAGTGTTAATATCAGTTTTTAAATTTTTAGCTGTGCCAACCAGCTCTTCGCCAGTCATTTTATTGATGACTGATGGTGGATAATGCCATTGTTTTTCTTTTTTCTCGTCGTTTTGGTCAATTGCCCACGACTCGAGGCAATCGAAACCCAATTCGACCTCACCAACTAGTTTAACGCGGGCGGCTTCCTTATTTAAGGCTGCACCACCCTGTAGCGCCATAACTTTCTGATCTGCTGTTAGAAAAACTTGAAATTTTGCTTTTGCAACATCTAAACGCTCCCCATATTTTGGAACTAAGGATATTACAATTGGATTAGCCCCGCTTACGTTTTCAACTGAACGGAACATGCGACTAAAAATACGTTGATTGTCTGTCATAATATATTGATTTAAAAATTAATATGCTAAGTTAACTTCTAATTTTACCGTTGTTATGAGTACAAATATGCCATTGCAAATATAATAATATTATTTAATATGACAATTTATTTTATTTTTTTCGTGTTTCATCTAAATTCCTATTTACAGTTATGATTATTTTTTACTGAACATCTAATTTGTTTTTGTTCCAACGAATGGAAATCAGAAATTATCGGATACAGAGAACGGTCCTTTTGTGATTTTCGTTTTAAAGGGAGAGTTTTTAAGCTCAACGGCTGAGGATGAAGAAAAATAGAATGCGGATGAGGTTGATTAGGCTTATAGACATTTAGCCTTTTAGACATTTAGGCCTTTAGGAAGAAAAAGACCCAAGACCCAAATTTCAAATTCCAAGCCTCAAGGGGAGAATCGCCTATTTGAAACGGTATTGCAAAGAGAAACTCTTATTTTGAAACGTCATTGTGAGGAACGTACCTGCCTCACAGGCAGGGAAGTACGATGCAATCTCAAAGCCAAAAAGCTGTTTAGGCATTTAGCAACTTAGGCTTTTAGGAAGAAAAAGACCCAAGACCCATATTTCAAATTCCAAGCCCCAAGGGGAGAATCGCCTATTTGAAACGGTATTGCAAGGAGAAACTCTTATTTTGAAACGTCATTGTGAGGAACGTACCTGCCTCACAGGCAGGGTTTCACAAAGGGGTTTTATTACTATTCGGCTTTAGCCAACGGACTGAAATGATAAAACGCTATGGCTTTAGCCTAAAAATGTAATTGAAACTTATCTGATGCTTAAAACAGAATTGCAAATTCTGATCAGGTTAAACAATTGACGATCAGATTAAGTAGAAAATGCTACTAAAACAGAACGACGAAGGAAAACCTTCGCCGAGCTGTATCGCTTAATCTAAGGCGAGCAAAGTACTTTAGACACTTCCCCCCCTCAATTTTTGATAAACTTAAAATTTTGCGTAGGTCTGCCGTTTTGAGGTATTTTTAAAATATAGCAAGCATTTGCTAAAGTACTAATGTCGATGCAGTTTTCAAATGTTCCCTTAAGTATCAGTGCTCCCCCAATATCGTATATCTCATATTGACCGGGTTTTTGGGTTTCGGAAGCAACATAAATGAGCCTGTTGGTGGGATTGGGGAAAATAATTTCTCGGGAATTATCATCAGAAATATCGATTCCTGTGGCAGGATAAGTGAACTTAAGGTCGTCTAACCAAAGGGTAGTGGGCCTTCCTGAGTTGGATGAAGAGAAGAAAACTACCACAATTGAGTCGGGCGTTGCACTGCTGATGTAATGAATGGGAATACTAAATTGCTTCCATTGAGCGCTTGGCGACAGTTCGAAAGCACTTTCGGCATAAGCTATGGTGTCTGAGGATTGGTTTATGCTATTGTATTTTTTGAGCAATACAATTGCTTTGCCATATTCAGCCACGGATGATAATGAATCTTCAAATTTATATTTTCCAGAGATAGAATCAGGTCTGAAAGCGAAAGCCGATCCACCTCTTTTGAAATCAATAAATCCCTGATTATCGGTAACAAAATGATCGCCATTGACAATAAATCCCCTGAAAATATCGCCTGAAGGATAGTTAAGACCGGGTCTGCTGAGTATTTTCACAGAATGTGCAAATCCGACCGAATCGCTATTATCGTAATTCAGCAGCACAGAATTGAAGGCAATATGCAGTTCCATTGTTGCATCTGTAAAAAGGCTGTTTGGCGTAAATGGATATGCCGTATCCTGATTGAGAGAATAAACATCAGACGTTACCCAATGGTACACCCTGTCGATGGCACAAACACACAAACTGTCGAAATCAGCATTTTCAATGTTTTGTGATTTTCCTGATAAAGCCAACTGAATCAGGAAAAAGAAGATTAGAAATAACTTTGACGTTTTCATCTTATAAATATTAAAAAAGAAACTTTTTAAAAATCAGAAATACAATACATTCTCCTCACAACAGAGACGCAGATGCTAGCCTTGTGCATAATTTGCAATTCCAATCTGAAAAGCGGATAATTTTCCATTTTTTTGATTTTATTTAACCCACCACAAATTTACAATTAAATCGACATCCAATAAAAATAAAAAATTTCATCTACTCCCAGTGGGACTATTAATAAATATTCAATTGAAAAGTGAGCAATTCATAAGTCCCGTCCTAAAAGGCGGAGCCAATTAAGCTATCCATTTCCAAATTAAATACTTCAATCACTCTAATTCACTCTAAATACTCTAGACACTCCAAGTACTTTAGGCACTCTAGTTCACTCTAGGCACTCTAGGCACTCTAGACACTCTAGACACTCTAGACACTCTAGGCGCCGTCCATTGTCAACTGTCAATTCTTCAACACCTTCCTAAACTCAAACCTCTTCCCATTCCCCAACTTCACCATATACATTCCCTGGGCAAAACCTTTTGTCTGAACAATAATTTCCCCCAATAAGCTCCCCTTATAAACAACTTGACCTATTGCATTCAATATCTCAAACTCAATCTTCTCTTTATTCCCTTTTGCTTCTATTATCAATTCCATGCTAACTGGATTAGGATATATGTTGATGTTCGAATTACTTTCATTCTCACTAACACCCACATTGGTAATATGCAAAACATTAGAAGTATCCGAAACACATCCGTTCAGAATAACTATCACATAATAATCCCCATTTACTATTAAATTAAGGTTCTGATTGGTATCTCCAACCATAATCCCATCTTGATTATACCATTGATTGCCTGCGCTTGCATTTGAGTTGAGTAAATTGTATGTTTGGCTTATGATTGGAGGTGGGGGAATGGGATTGACAAATAAATTGGTAGTAATAATACTATCACAACCAGCCAAAGTTTGAAGAGTATCATTATATATCCCTATTAATGAATAATTATGTATCCCAACTGAAAATGACTCATTCTGACAAATAATAGGATTTAAGTAAGTATAAAAAACATCATAAACATAAATAACAATGTTTACACAAGCAGAAGTACCACATTCACTTTCCCAACACGCATAATAAGTAGTAGTCTGTGTAGGTGTGGGTATTGTTATGTTTATTCCACTTCCGATATAGGTTTGCCCACAACCTCCAGTATACCATTTTAAAGAATCTCCTGAGCCACCAATTGCCATTAAAGTAATAGTGCCATTATCCAAAGAACACAAATAGTTTCTATCACTCTTAATAGAGGTTGGATTTGTAATATTACATTTTATTTTTAGAATAAAACCATCCCACCAAATATCGCCACTATGCCAACTATTTTCATAATAAGCGCCATTTCCAGGATCTACTGTAAATGCAGTACTGTCTCCCAATGTCCCGATAAAATAAATTGAATTTTGGCTATCAACTGCAATACCTTTTCCCATATCTGAGCCATTTGATCCATAATATGTAGCATATTGTCTCACTCCATGTTTATTGAATTCCAAAATAAAAGCATCAGAAGTATTGCCCCCTATATTTGAACAAACTGCTTGAAAGTATTCTCCTCCTAATTGCTGAATTGGAAAATCTGTGGATGTCGTATTACCAATGACATAGATATTATCTATGTTGTCAGCAAAAATTGAATACCCATGATCATCAATAGTTCCTCCATAATATGTTGCCCATTGTCTTGCCCCTTGATCGTTGAATTTTATTATAAAAATATCATAATAAAAACTATCACTAAGAGAAGATTGCCAATACGCACCCGGAAGCTGTTGAGTAGGGAAATTATTAGAAACAGTGCTTCCGGTTATACAAATATTATCCTGATGATCAACGCAAATAGCACATGCATCTTCAATGCCACCTCCTCCATAATATGTAGCCCATTGTCTCACTCCTTGATTATTGAATTTTAATATAAAAGCGTCACTCCCACCAGCGAAAGATCCTTGCCAATAGGCACCATTTAATTGTTGAAGGGGGAAATTCGTTGAAGAAGTTGTCCCCGCTATATAAATATTATTCTGGCTATCTACACATATCAAATTGCCCCATTCAGAAGAATTATTATTAATATCCCTTGCATTTCCTCCATAATAGGTAGCCCATTGTCTCACTCCTTGATTATTGAATTTTAATATATAAATATCAACCCCATTTACACTCCCTGCATTATTCGGTTGCCAATAAGCTCCAGTTAATTGTAGTGTTGGAAAATCAATCGATTTAGTATAACCGGTTATAAAAATATTATCAAGATGGTCTATACAAATAAAGCTACCTCCTTCTTCTGCACTTCCACCGTAAAAGGTAGCCCATTGCCTTATTCCTTGATTATTAAACTTTAAAATAAATAAATCTACATTTCCGGCACATACTGCTTGCCAATAGGCTCCTGTCATTTGTTGAGTGGGTATATTTGAAGAACCGGAATATCCTGTAACATAAATATTCTCCTGACTATCAATACAGATTGATTTCCCTACATCAATATCTGTTCCTCCATAATAAGTCGCCCACTGTCTCACTCCTTGACTATTGAATTTCAGTATGAAAATATCATAACTGCCTTCTAAAATGTTTTGCCAATAAGCTCCTGAAAATTGTTGAGTAGGAAAATTTACTGAATAAGTGCAGCCAGTTAAATAAATATTATTAAGACTATCAGTGCAGATTGAATTAAAATAATCAATACTACTCCCCCCATAATAAGTAGCCCAAACCAAGGGGTCAATTATCAATGTTTTGGTTTTATCATAATCCTCTATTTCAAATGCTATCAAACTATCATTGTTTAATAGGTATTTGCTTTTAATTTCTTGTTGTTCATTTTCATTATTAAGATATGAAAAAAGCTTCCCTTCTTCAATATTCCCTGCAATAGTTTCAATCTTAAGTTTAGTTTTATCATCCAATAAACTTATAATTTGAGCATTCAAAAATTTTATTTTTATGGCTTTGTAATCTGAGCCGGAATGTATCACGAAATCATATTTCAAAGGATGTCCTTTTGATTTTAAATTGGTGTATAGCACCCAATCAATCCCCGGATAAATATTTTTTATAGTTACTTTCCCATATCCTTTCACATTATAAATTCCATTAGAACAATGAGCATAATAATAATTTTTATCCCCTTCTCTGCTTTCTTCTTCTTTTATGATGTTTGTTTTATTAATGTTAGCTCCTTCCAGATTCATATCCAATCTGTAATATGAGGTTTTTGAATTCTTGTTGATAAATTTAAACTCATCATTTTTAGCCAATAGACTATCTTTTTCAAACTTTACAAATACATAGCTTAATCCTTTTGTAGTTATATAAATATCACAATTACCAAAAGATGTTTTAAACAGTACATCATGGGCAGGTTTACCATCAGTATTGGTAAACTGTCCTTTATTTTCTATAAACTCAAGGGGTTTATTTTTTATCCATTCTTTTGCACGTATTTCTTTTATATAATCTTTATTAGAACTGTTTGCTTTTAAAACACCATAAAAGTAAAGTAAGAGAATAAGTAAAATACATTTTTTCATTATTAAAACTAATTATAGATGAACTTACAAAATTAGTGATTATTTTTGAATGATTTATTTTTGGGAATATATTTTTCTGAGATAATGAAAAAATGCTTATTTTTGTTTTTTAAAATATTAATTTCCTAAACTAAATTTAATTATCATGAAAAAATTACTATTAATTGTTATTATAATGTCTAGTATTGCTATTAAAGCACAAGTTACGACATTATCTTTAAAACTTTATTTGGAAGGCTTATATATTCCAAATTCAAGTAGTTCATCGAATCCTACAGGTTTAATGAATCCTGCTCAGGATTATGTAAATGGGAATCCCATTAATAATTGGGGACCTGAATATGCAGATATTATTACAGTTGAATTAAGAGATAATTCTTGTAATGTAATTTTTTCTTCTTACGAAAAACTTTTTACAGATGGGACATGTAATGTTACTGTCCCAGATTATCAAACTTCTTATTTTATTTTCGTGAAAAACAGAAATCATTTATGGGTTTTTTCTTCGAATTCTGTTTTTATAGGTAATAATCCAATGTGTGATTTTTCACAGCCTAATAATATGGCTTATTATTCAGATGCACAAATTCAAGTAGGTGTTGACATTAATAATAATCCTGTGTATGCATTATATAGCGGAGATATAGATCAAAGTGGATGGGTTGACTCATCAGATTGGAATATTTGGGATAATACTCAAAATTATTGTGGTTATTCATATTCTGCAGACATTGATGGAGATGGATGTGTTGGTAGTAGTGACGAGTCCATCTTTTCAACTTGGGTAACATCTGGTCAGACAACTCAGTGTCCATGTAATAATAATTGTCCCTAATTTCAACCCCCTTTTTATTTATAAATGAACTACCCCATGCGATTATTGCAGAGTAGTTCGTTAAACATTTAAAGTCCTATTTAATATATGTTTTTAAATATCAGTCCCCTTTCAGCTGAGGTTCCGACCTCAATCGAATATACTTTCAGGCTTTGCCTGTATTCTATGAGCCCCATAATTCTCTAGGCTCTCTAAATACTCTAGGCACTCTAAGTACCCCCCCCCCTTATTTCTTTCCAAACCCAATTTTGTTTTTCTTTTTTACAAGCCCAAATTCATTCGTTTCTTCATTATAAATATCAGCCAGGGTCATAGGGTGTTCGGCAATAATTTCTTTGCCCAAATGAGATAATAATTTT
>CAIXTV010000170.1 GCA_903922465.1 uncultured bacterium | reverse complement strand
TAGTTAGAACAATAATTACTATTTCCGTACTTTACACAAAGATTGGAATTAACACGTTATCAACCGAATATTATATTTCTGCTTGTTTGAGGCACTATGTTTGGTTTTCAGTGCGTCACATCATTAAGACTCAAAAATTTGTTGTATGGTTTGGGCGATAGTCCGGTTTCTTTTCAATTAGCTTTAACGTTCAATATCTGTTCACAAATGCGAATTGTGGGCTATTTACTGTCGAGCCTATAAGCTTTCTGAGTGGAAAGATATACACCGAAAACCATTACCCCCGAATTTGCCGGTAGCTGATGGTGCAAGTAAATTAATTATCCAATTCTACAACAAGTTTACCTTGAGCCCGATTACTTTCCATATACTCGTGTGCCTGTCTAATTTCATCTAACTTGAAAATCGTGTCTATGTTTAAGGATATACTCCCATTTTCAACGCTATCTATGAATTTCTGAAGAAGCTCACTTGAGATATTCTTTGATTCTCCTGTATAAACAGTCAATTTTCCAAGAGACGGAATGTCATCCATAGGTGAAAAACTATCCATAGCCCACTCATTTCCAAGTATGCCAGTCATGCAAACAATACCTTTATTACTAATACATTTTAATGAATCCTTAAGCGTTTTTGTCCCTATCAATTCTAATATCTTATTCACGCCTTCCGGAAATAAATGATTAAGCGGTACTGTAATTGATCCATTATCTATCAGAACATGATCTGAACCATTGTCTCTCAAACGCTTTATTTTTTCCGGATTTCTTGTCGTAGAAATCACTGTGACTCCCATCGATTTTGCAATCTGACAAGCCAACATACCAATGGATGATGTACCTCCACGTATCAATAATATTTCTCCGGCACTTAATTCCAAAGCTTGGTTTAATGAGCCCCATACTGTTTGAAACATTTCAGGAATAGCCCCAAGTTTACTCCACCGTAAACCACTTTTAAAAGGGATAACGATTTCTAATGGAGCCAGACAGAACTCAGCATATCCTCCGTCAAAGTATCTCCCCATACCACCCATCATTGCAGCAACTTGTTGTCCTTTTTCGTACGTATTGGAAGGATCATCTTCAATTACTCCAACACATTCAATACCTTGTATTCTTGGGAATTGCACACCAGGTGAATACCCTCTTCGCGTAAATAGTTCAGATCGGTTTAATCCAAAAGCTTTTACTTTAATCAGCACCCATCCTGATATAATCTCAGGCTTAATTACTTCCTTAATTTCAATAACTGTGGGAATCCCTGCTTTTGTTGTTACTGCAGCTTTCATTATACTGATTTTATTTTCTTACTGGAATACGGTTCGAAGTTTGGCGAGGTAGAGGAGTTAGAAGAACAAATGTTCAGTATGCTACAAATATTTATTAGAATGCTGAATGTTCAATTTAGTATTTAATCTGCCAACTTACCAAACTGCTGTTGGCTGCTGGTAAAATGTGCTAAGTTCATTTATATTGACATTGAGGTTTTAATCGTTGAGATTTCTATCATTATTTTTTTCTTTAAGTTTCCCTTGTGCTTTTTCCTGTGTTGTGGCGTTGTCAAAATTTGTAATCAATGTAATTTGTGACAGCATATTTAATAATTTATCTTTAGCTACATTTCTATCATTAGCAGAAATTTGATTACACATCATTTTATAAGCTTGTTCAAAGTCATCGTTCGTTGGGTCTCTTTTAAGAGTTTTGTTATCAGGTTTAGTTCCAATAATCTGCCTAATATGTTTAGCTGAATTTGGAAAAACTATGTAAATGAACTGATTATTATCCAAAGGACTTTTGAATTTATTGCAAATCGCTACGCTTGATTCACCAGGCTGATTATGCGGGCCTCTATCGAATACAACTCCAATAATTGAATCAATAGGTGTATTATTCTTATCAAGAGTGTATGTAATAGTAAGATCTCCGATACCACCCCCAAGCTTCTTTACACCATCAAAATGGTTTTGTCCCGTTTTATTACCAGGCAAGACAGAGCCATATAAATTATGTGGATTGAAAACACATTTATAGGTAGATTCAAAGCTATTTGATGATTGTGTTGTGCCCACTACTGTGGCTCCCGACCAGTCGTCATCTTTATCGCAGTCGGCTCTGTAGCCGATTGCGGAAGAGTCGCCATAAATTGTCAGATTGTAGCCCTTTTTGTAATAGCCATGTAAAGTACTGCCACTTTCGTTAACTCTGTAACTAACTGGTGCCATTGAAACAATAGGAATGTTATTAGAGTTGCTTTCGACAGTTTGTCCATAAATTGATGAAAAGGGTCCACTAACAAGCAGATAGAAGAAAATAAGAACTTTGTTTTTCATAAAATTTCGTTTTAAAAGTTTTATATTTTTGGTGGATTAAGACTTTTCGCAAATTGGTCGCGCTTGGGGGTTTGTAACGCTTACTTATCCCACGATAGTTAAGCTACCCCAAAGCGATAAGAACTCCAAATGCTCCATCAGCCCAAAAGCAATTAATTTGCTAATGTGTGATGGTTATATTCATTTGCTAATCAATAGCTCTTAAAAATCCCATTTTTTCAGGATGGTCTGAAACGTAAATATCATTGTCTATACCATGCAACATATATAGTGCAATCATGTCGCCACTTGCAGCCCAAGTGAAAAATATGCCAAAACTCAGAATTCCACCGTGTCCAATTATTAACCCAATTATCGAAGGAATAATTCCCATAATAATTAAAGGCATTGCTCCACCAATTTTATAGTGTTTAACCATGAGAGGTTCTTTACAATGACAGTAGGGTGTCAATAATTTCCATTTTACTCCAAACTTTATTGATTTTAGTCCTTTCGAGGCAAAGAATCCCCATGTAAAACCATGCAGTAGTTCATGAATTATAGCTCCTCCTAATATATAAATTAGAATGTAATCCATAAATAATTCTTTTCCTAATTTAAATGTTTCATAATCCCAAATTAGGATGAATGGAAGATAAGTTATTGCTAAAATTGGAATCAACAATAATATAGCGATCAAATTCACTTTGCCGAATCCCATTGTATATTCAACTATCCTTTTATTCTCAGGAATTGTTATTTCATCTATAATATTCATAAAGTCCCTTTATTTAATGCTGTAATGATCTTTTAAACTGACACTCAACGGTTTGCAGCTGCCAGAAGGTGGCGGTTTTCAGTACAAAATTTAATGCGGAGAACCAATTTTTGATTTACCACAAATGTTTGTGCGGGCTGAGATACCGCCACTTTTGGGTAGCTGCTGTTATCGGTTCGCCCTTATTTTTCGGTCTTTGTAAGCCAATCTATTGCGTTTATTTTTTTTATTCCGTTATATGTGCCTGTGTCGTAATCCATTGTGATTAATAGTTTTTCGTGATGGTCTGCAATACTGTCAAATGGTGCTAACTCACGTTCTAAAGTTGTTGCGTTTTGTACTGTTTGCGAAACTTGTATGTATTGTGTAAAACCGTCGTTGTTGCGAACAACAAAATCAACTTCTAAATTGTTGGTTTTTCCTATCCATATCTGGTTATTTCTGCGTTTTAGTTCAAGATAGATTATGTTTTCAAGTAAGTGTCCTGCATCGTTTGCCAATTCTTTTCCAAGTAATGCGTTGCGAAAACCTAAATCCACCAAATAGTATTTTTCTTGCGTTGCCAAATGTTGTTTGCCTTTGATGTCATAGCGGTTTACTTTGTAAAACAAATAGGCTTCAACCAAAGTGTCAATGTACTTTGACACCGTTTTGTTGTCAATT
>CAIXTV010000169.1 GCA_903922465.1 uncultured bacterium | reverse complement strand
AGAATGACTACTTGTAATATCCATTTGATTAGTTGCAATACTACTGTTGGTGGAAGTTTGCGCTGTAACAATATCACTTCCAAACCACCCCACCCCACCCAAAATAAAAAATATTATTAGTTTTTTCATGTTTTTGTTTGTTTTATTTTCCCTACTCGTTAGGGTTTTCGGAACTCCCCGTTTATTTAAGTGGTTTCTGGATTCCACTTTTTAAGGTTGCTCTCACTTTTTATAATAAAAAAGGGCGTGAACCTTTGCATTATTGTTTAATCCTAAAGTAGGTATCGTCAAACATCCCACAATAATTGAAACAAATAAAAGGAACACACCCATGCGGGTGCATTCACTTCAACTATTTCCCCGTTCGGCTAACGTTCCACCTCAGTCGAACCTATCCATTTATGCTTTGCATATTTTTCAAATTATCCATATTATAATTATTTTCAATTAAAAAGGCTCACTCCCCTCGGAGCAAGCCTTTTTAATATTTTCTATTCTATCATTATATAATTTTATAATTATATCACTTTCATTGTCAACTGTCAATTCTCAATAGTCAATTGAAGTTGAAAATCATTATTCTTTCCTCTTTTAATCTCAATATGTTCCAAATAAACCACTTTCCCGTTAAGCACACCGGTCAAAATATCCTTACCGGCTTTGGGCCTTTCTAACGTAACTTTCCCTTCCCAATCCGTAGTGCCCGATTTTTTAGCATTCGTCAACGTAAACAAAATCCCTTCCAAAGCTTTTCCGGTAATTTTGTCAATAGCAACAATATTCACATAAGTATGATGTACATTCACAGCAGGTAAATGTGTAGAAGTCATCGTTCTATCATAAAAATCAGGATCATAATCAGCATAGTCTTCATCATCATAATCTCTAACCATTAATTTAACCACCTCAATTGCCTGGCTTACTGGCTTAAAGCTTTCTTCAAAAGCTTTTGTGAGTAAAGGAGAAACTTCATGCACTAAATCACTCGTTCCTTTTAAACCGGAAAAAGTATTTATTTTACCTAAAAACGTAACCAAATTAGCATCAGTAACATAATCAGGTTTCAGATCGTTAATATTAGCTAACATAATGTCATAAGCACCCGTACAAAGAGCGATAAAGGCACTATCGGCAAGAGAGAAAAAATCATTAGGATTCACAAAAAGTTTATCAGCAATAGCCGTCTTTCCCAAAGCGGTCAGCCTCACCCAAGCCTTACCCGAAAGATTAGATGCCATTTTACTAAGGATTTTCTTGAATTTCCGTTTTTCGTCCGAGTATCCCGCATTTACAGGATGGGCATTCGCCGCGGCTTGCAGGTTAATATCGTTTGCCGCATTAAAAGCGACAACTGCTGTAACCACAGCCGGATTGTTTTGATAGATTAAGGCATCATTCGCCATTTGAGTTTTAAAATTCAAATATTTGCTCATTTCTGCCTGTTGTAGATTGTCCATAAGCGTTTTAGTATTAGTTTATATTTGGGTTTTTAATTCGGTTTACTTATCGGCTTCAAATATATAAAATAAAATCTGATTTCTCGATATTATTTTTAAAATAATTTTTCAACCTATCCAAAACCACTATAAACATTGAAAATATTTTTTTCTATTGTCCTAAAATATTTTTCATAAATTGTTATTCCTATAACAAATAACAGTCAAAAAACCCATAATTAACCTTATTCCCCGGTCATTGAGCTCCCAGTCCTGACATTTATTGTCAGTACCTGGTGTAATGCTGAAATGGTCATTAGCTGGTTTTTTTATCTAATAAGCAGAAAGCTGTCAAATTCATTAAAAGACCTAACCTTAGTGTATCTTTGAGCCTTCGCGCCTTTGTGGCATTTTCCATAATGCTAAGTATACATTACCCCCAGCTAATCCGGTCATTGAGCTCTCAGTCCTGACATTTATCGTCAGTACTTGTCGAAATGCCGAAATGGACATTAGCTGGTTTTTTTATCTAATAAGCAGAAAGCTGTCAAATTCATTAAAAGACCTAACATTAGTGTATCTTTGAGCCTTCGCGCCTTTGTGGCATTTTTTCATTTGCAAAATCCGAAATGAACATCATCAACAAACCTACCGGCACTTCGGCATATTCAGTGTACTATATACCTTGACAAACCCAATTTTATGCAACTAATGCTTACAAATTCACGACTACACTGTTATTGCCCCTTTTTAAGGGGTTGGGGTTAATCATCAGCATTTACATAGCACTTATCTACCAAAGCAAGATACCAAGTAATTCCCGCAAAAAGCCTTTCAGCATTCGCAAAATGCTTTTTAACGTCCACAAAACGCCTTTCAACATTTGCAAAATGCAATGTAACGTCTGCAAAATTGCAATCAATTTTCACAAGATGTATTTCAACATCCGCAAAATGGCATATAACATTCGCAAGATGCATTTTAACGTCCGCAAAATGGCAATCAAAATTCACAAAACGCCTTTTAACGATCACAAAACGCCTTTTAACGATCACAAAATGCCAATCAATGTACGCAAAATGGCTTTCAATGTACGCAAAACGGTTTCTGAAATGTTAACGTTATAATAAAGTTATGTTAAGATACCTAATAAAATCATCATTTCAAAGTTGATATACCTTGTTTCACAAAGCTTTAAAAGGTGTTTTGTGAAAGAATAATATTAAGAATATATTTACAGCCTCCTTTTCAAGTTTTCGCCTTTAAATTATGAACTTCTTCCTTCAGCCTTCAGTCTATCCACCTTCAGTCTTTTCTCCCCCCTTGGAATTTGAATTTTGAGACTTGGTTCCTGGGTCTTTCGTTAAAAAGGTTTCTCATAAGTTGCCATTTTCCTATTCGGCAACCTCCCCATAAAGAACTCTATCGTTCCACCCGCTTCAATGTCCTTATGTTGAATGAAATTCTTTTTATAAGGCTGATTGTTTATCTTTAATAGCTACTGTTTCTGCTCGTTCTTGTCGAGTTTTTCTAGGATTTCCATAATCACTTTATTCTGATTTTCTAGGTGCATCAATATGGTTTCAATTTCTAATTCTGCTTTAGTGTTCACCTCAAAATCGGCTTCAGCCCTCACTTCGGCATGGCTGCTTTGCAGGTTTTGTCCAATCATTATGAGCGGCATAAGGAAAATCTGTATCATGTTTGAAATGAACAACCATAACACAAAAGCAGGGTAGGGGTCGAAGCGCGCATCTTTGGGACCCATAGAATTCCAGCCAAGCCAGCAGATAGTCCAAACGAATATGATAAAAAAGAAGCCCATAGTTCCCACATGTGAGGTGATCCAAAGCGCTAGTTTATCTAGTTTAGATAATTTCTGCTTCGACTCAATATTTACCTGACGAATGGGTTTGCGTAAGGTTTTGAGTTCTTGTAGTGTTTTGGGATTGTGAGTTTCCATTGAAATATATTTATAATATTGATTCTTTTATCAATGCATGATTATTTCCATTCCCAATCATTTTCATCATTATAGGGGATTTCTAATTTGGAAGCGAGTGTTTTTATTTCCAACCTTATTTCATCGATTTTAAAGATTTTACTTTTAGGAATGATAAATGATTGTCCTGTTTTGATTTTGACATAAATGGCTTGAGGTATTTCATTAAATGCCTCCAATTCAGTCAGTATGATTTTGCTTTCGCTGCCATTGTCTTTTGCTATAATTGATTCATTATTAAATTCAATTGCCACCAATCTGCCTAATCTTTCTTTGTAGTTTTCCTGAATGAATTTTTTATAATGCCTGACGTAAAAATGCTTTTCCCATTTTGGATACAATAAATACCAAGCGAATGCAAATAGAGTAAACAGAATTGCGATAAGCAAATTATTCAGATAGAAAAAGAAAAGTCCGATTGCCAAATAAAATATGGGTACGATGATTTTGTTTTTCAGTCTACGCTTCTTTATGTTTTTTGATTTGGAAGCAGTGTATAATTGAAACGTAAGGAAATCGGTTTCATCTATATTATATTGAAAGGTCATATTTGTAATAAATGATTATAGGTATTAATAACTTAACTTAAGAAATCGTTTATGGAAAATCTGGTTATCTATTGTGATTGTAATGATATAATATCCTTGTTTTAAAAAGGATATATCAAGCTTTGGAGAACAGCAGTTTTCTTTTTTAAGGATTAGTTTTGAATACATGTCAAAGACTTCAATGGAGTAATTTTTATCGATATTAAAATTTATTTCATCCTTTGCAGGATTGGGATTTAATGTAAGGGATGCATCGTTATCTATTATGTCTTTAGTTGGTGTAGAAGAATTGCAATTGGGGGCAAGGGCAGATACGTTAGTCTGTAAAACTCCGTTCACCACATACCAATCTTCCCATGTGCCACCAGATCCTGTATTCCAATTGTTCAATTGAAAAGAATTTACCCCAGTGTTGGTGCCCGGGACTTTATATACTTTAACTGCTTGAGAGTTTCGGTTCCAGTTGAGAGGTTGAGCGGAAACACAAGTTTCAGGAGCATTAGGTAGCACGCAGTTTGCTTGCAGGAAATAGGCAAACTCCTGATAATTTGGGTAATCTCCATATACTCGGGCGAGGCCATTTGTATCGATACACACTGCAACATATTCGTTACAAGCAATTCCATAAACATTGGGCGCATTATAATCCTGCATAATGCGAGCCATAAAAGTAATATGTCTGCCACGTCTGTCGGGATTATCGTAATGGGTATCGGTTACAACATTATTGAGCCAAGGAGTAAAGATAAATTCGTCTTTTTGTAAAGTGATGTTTGAAACGTAAGGATTTGCAAGTGAAGCTGCAGAAGTGGCGGATCCATTTTCAGCCGTATTAACAATATGGCTTAAGATAGCCATTCCTGCAGAGGTACCTCCTACGGGGATTTTTTTCACATTGATTAAATAGTTGAAGATAGTATCGAGAGGAGTGTTATTCCAATAAGAAACATATGTCCATTGATCACCACCGGCAAACCACAGCGCTTCTGCATTCATAAGCTGATGAATAACATATGGGTCGTTTGATGCAGAGGCATTATTGCAAACAATGGTTTCTACAGAATTGACCGATACTCCTAATTGAGAGTACATATAATCGTTGTAGCCATTGCTCCCACTGGTGCGCAAAACAACCACATCGCCACCACCGCTATGCTGCAGAAACCAAACCATAGCACTATCGTGCTCTGTAGCTCCACCCATGATAACACTAACCCCAACTGTAGGAGTATTAACATCAGAAGTATCGCCGGTGAAATAGCTGGTATAGTTTTGGGCTTTAACATAAAACATCGTGATTACTAAAGAAATAGAAAGTAATAGTTTTTTCATAACAGATTTATTTTAATTGAATTTTTGAAAATGGAAAGTAACAAAACAGATAATCATGGGTTGATTGCATAATGGAAAATATCTATGTTTAGTATTTAGTTTCGAATTGGATTAATACAATAGATATTTCTTCGCCATATTTGTCCATTTTGCCTTATAATCATTATCGACAAAATAGATTTTAAGTTCTGCTTTATAATCACTATCGACAAAATAGATTTTCTTATCTGCCTTGTAATCTGCATCGGTGAAATACCATTTGCCTTCATTCCCGGTGGCTTTATAATCGGCATCCACACGGTAAACCAAGAGGTCGGCTTTGTAGTCAGCATCAACCACAAATACTTTAACATTTGCTTTATAATCGGCATCCACCGAATAAATTTTCTGTCCTTTTGAATTTAAGATGATAACCAAAAGGAAAATGCAGGAGAATAATACCTTTTTCATTTGTTTTTAATTTAAGTGAAATCAAAGATTTTAATGTTTTTGTACCGACATTCAAAATGCATGCCATGATGTTGCTTTAAAGGAACTTATAGCATATATCCAGCATCATACCAAGCCTTAATCCCTAATTTGAGTATTGCATGAAGTTCATTTTCATTAATTTGTTCTTCTTTAGAGAAATGAAAGCAGGTTTTCCCTTTTAGACATTTTGCAATACCAGGGGCAAGGTCAATTAATTTTGGATTCATATATGCCGGGAAAAAGTAAAACGCCACTGCATTTTTATTATGAGCAATGGAGCAAAAATACATTCCGGGAACAATTTTCTTATCATGCCCATAAGGAACGGCTTTATTTCCCATAATTTCGTATTTAACATTTTCTATGTCTTCTGCAACCACCATTGGGGGAGTGTGTTGTGCTATAACATTTCTTAGCTGATTGAAAATGATGTTTCTTGTTTCTTCTGTCATGGGGGCATATTAGTTTAGTATGGTTTTTTAATGATTTTGATGAATGCAGGATATGTTTATGCTTATTTTTGAAGGATGGGTTTTAGAATGCTTTCATTAAGGTTCATAGGGGAGCCCTTCCATCTAATAATGCCCTTGCTGTCGATTACAAATGTTTTAGGATACAGGCTTACTTGAAAAGCTTTGGCTGTATTCTCGAGGGTGTCGATGCCAACGTATGAAACAATAGGGGTTTTTGCCATAAACTTTTCTACTTTTTCCTTTTTGTCGAAGGTTATAGCTAGAAAAACCACATTTGCTTTCTTGTACATTGTAGCAAGATTGTTTAGATGGGGGATAGATTTAATGCAAGGAGGGCAATCTACAAACCAAAAATCAAGCACTATGGTCTTTCCTTTTAATGAGTTAGTGTTGATTTGGTGGTTTAGCCAAACATCAGCATTTATAGAGGGAGCTTTTTCGCCCACATTAGCATGCTGGGCACTAACGACCATGTTAAAGATTAGAAACAGGCAATAAATCAGTATTAATTTTCTCATTTTTTAGCTTTCAATAAACATCTGATAAAAGTATAAAATTTTACTGAATAATAATGTGATAGTAAAATTATTCTACTAAGTGTTCAAGTAAGAAGTTTGGTTTTGTGTTCGTATGGGAAGTTCAACCCTGATAAAACTCACAATATTAAAAACGCTTCTTTGTTATCACATACAGGGAAGTCATACAAATCAATTATTTAGTTAAATGACTGATTGTATTAGTAAACCCAATAGATTTTCTTTTTGCATCTTAAGAAAGGAAATTTGGCTTCCCTGGAGATTTTTACTTAAAAACGATCAAGTTTGCTTCAAAGACGTTAGGGAAAGGGGAAATTAATATATATCTTTGGAAATTATTCACTGCAGGTTTAATAAGTCAAATGGTTTCCTGTATTATCTCGATAGCTCAACTGCCAGATAGTATATTCTTTTTAAAAAGATTCGTGTTTAAAGAATGTTTCATCCCAACTCAAAAATCTTATTCATTACCACCCATTTTTCTCCTTGAGCTGCAAAGGGGAGCGATTGTTGATATTGCCACATTAATTCTTCCCATTTCTGCACAAATGGGTTGGAACTGTCTGTTTTATGTTTCTTTTCGAAACTAAACTCCTCATTCACCTCCATTATCATCATCAAACGATTGGAAATTCGATAAATTTCCATTGAGATGATTCCAGCATCTTTTATTGAAGCAATAATTTCGGGCCAGACAGCTTTATGATGAGACTCATATGCTGCAATAAGTTCAGAGTCATCCTTCAAATCGAGGGTTAATATGTATTTATTATTCATTTAATGAGGGTTTATATCCTTTCCAACCAAAGAAAGCAACGATTACAAAGCAGATAAGGGGAACAATATAGGATAATTGGATGCTATGGGTAGTATCAGAAATCAATCCCATGAACAGAGGAATAATCGCACCACCAACAATTGCCATAATAATGAAAGAAGAACCCAGTTTTGCGTCATCGCCAAGGTCTTCGACTCCAAGGGCGAAAATGGTAGGGAACATTATGCTCATAAAGAAAGGAACTGCCAGCATACAATAAATAGCCAATGATGTATGCATAGTAATGCTTAATGTTAGTAGTAAAATGTTGATAAGTGCATATAATAGCAGGAGTTTATTTGATGAAATAAATTTCATGAGTATGGTGCCAATAAATCTTCCGGCCATAAAGCCTACCATAGCAATAGAACCCCACAAATATGCAGCTTCCTTTTCGGGGATATCGCCAACATATTTCGAATAGCGAATGAAGAAACTTCCTACTCCCACCTGTGCCCCTACATAAAAGAATTGGGTGATTACTGCCCATCGAAGTTGTTTATACTTAAATACATGCAGAGAGAAGATAGGTTCTTTTTTGTTGGTAACTTTTTCGTTTTTAACCTCAGGTAATTTGCTGAAGTATATTAAAATAGCCACTGCTAATACTGCAATGGTGATAATGATGTATGGCCAGATTACTGTATTAGCTTCACTTTGTAAATATTGCTGCACTTGATTGGGCGACATCTTAGCCAATTCATCTTTAGAATATTCGACGCCAGTAAGTATGAATTTTCCACCTAAAATAGGGGCAATAAAAGCACCTACTCCATTAAATGACTGAGCGAAGTTAAGCCGCTGAGCCCCTTTTTCTGGCGAACCTAATAAAGTGATGTAAGGATTTGCAACAGTTTCGAGAAAAGTAGCACCGCTGGCGATGATAAACAAGGCAATCAGGAAAAAAGCGAAGGATTGAGAGGATGCAGCAGGGATAAACAAAAAGGCTCCAAGTGCGTATAAAAACAAACCAAAGAGTATGCCGCTTTTATAGCTGAATCTCCTAATAAAAAAGCCAGCCGGTAAGGCGATTATGAAATATGCCAGGTAAACGGAAAAGTCAATTAGGGCTGATTGAGTATCAGAAAGCAAACAGGCCTTTTTTAAATGAGGGATAAGGATAGGGTTGGTGTTATGCAAGAACGCCCATAAGAAAAAGAGGGTTGAAACTAGAATAAATGGAACGATAAAAGCTTTTTCACTTTTCTTATATCCGGTTAATTGATAGAATAAATTCATGTTTTGATTTTATATGTTACACATTTAGAATATGTCTTTACGCCTGATTTTAATCTTAATAGCATTTTCGATGGGTTTGTCGCTTACCAATATTAAATATCCTCCACCTCCTGCTCCAGAGAGTTTATAACCCAGAGATTGATCTTTAAATTGAGCAATCATTTCCATAATGGACGCATCAACCATATTAGGAAACATCTTAATTTGTGCATGAAAGGAGTTTAAGAAGGCCTTACCAAAAGCATTAATATCTTTATTTAAAATTGATTTCCAACAATCGTCGGCTGCATCGGCCAAAGCTTTTGCATTGGGTTGATTAATATGAGTATTACTTAATACATTGTAGCCGCCTTCACGTGGCCCTAATGAAAGAAGATACAACTTGTCTTCTAACCAGCTTAATACATCTTCATCATGAACGCTTTCTATCGATGAAGGCCAATAATTATCCTCTTTATAATTGATTTTATTTAATCCAGGAAATACAATGCCAATAGAATCCTGCGAACCTGATACTTCTTTTGTCCCAGGAGGGTTTTCATAGCTGAATAATATCTTTGCTAATTGTTCATAATTGCCATTTGGGATAGAAACTTTCCAGAGTTCGATAGCTTTATTACGTGTACTGCTTGCCATTCCACTGCGATTGTTGAATTCAATGGTGGGTTCGATTGAAATGGTTAAAACAGCACCAGGGTGATACTTGGAAACATAAGGTTGGTCTAACCAACCTCCTGCAAGGTCAATTCGAAAGGGGATAATACTATTTGTTCTCAAGGCAGTTGTTGAACGAGGAGGGAGATTTGAAAATGGAATTCGCTTTAATACTTTATATTCTATTTTCTTCTGCTCGCAAAGGTCTTTTTTAGTAGATGTATGTCCATCTTCGTTTACGATGAAGAAATCGGGTTGAATGTCATTTAATTCGTTTTCGAAATCGATGATACCACTGCCAGTATTGACGCGACATTGGTAAACACATTTTAGTGATTCTATCATGTATTTGCGCTCGTTTTCGTTGTTAACTGGTTGTCTGCCTTTGAGATTGTTCACGGTTTTATCGGAACCTATGCAGACATATAAATCTCCATAGTCAGCTGCTTCATTTAGAAATGCTACATGTCCGCTATGGAGCAAATCGAAACAACCACTGACAAATACTTTCTTTTTATTCATAATTTTACTCAAGAAGTGACTACAAACACATTGATTGGCAAAGTTAATAGTATATTGGTAAATGTCAAGTTCTAAGAAATTCTGTAATATGAAGTTAAGAGAAAATCTT
Organism: uncultured bacterium; assembly: GCA_903922465.1. Lineage (GTDB taxonomy): Bacteria > Bacteroidota > Bacteroidia > Bacteroidales > CAIXTV01 > CAIXTV01. The sequence continues at coordinate 9,543 of CAIXTV010000169.1, read as the reverse complement.
TTTTTTGAGGAGAAATTTGGAGATTTCTAGAGATATAGAAGTGGTAATTTAAGAGAAATTAAAACTTACTTACCCTCTTTTAATGCTTTTTCGATATTCTTATCGGGTATAAGCCACATAATGGTGACAATAAGATAAATCACTCCAGAAATATAAGGGCTAATAAAGGCAAAGGGGATTGATAGAAAATACCCAATAGTTGAAACTATGCCTTTTTTGTTCAAGATTTTAAAAGCTTCTTGCAAAGCTTCAATATCATGAGAATTCTTCTGAACAACTCTCATAAGGATATAAAAAGCGAATCCACTTATTAATAAGATTGTACCATATAAAGCAACAGTGTTCGTAGCGAAATGATTTTCCCCCATCCATCCTGTTGCAAAGGGGATAAGAGACAACCAAAAAAGCAAATTAAGATTCGCTAATATCATTCCGGAGGTAATTTGTTTAACAGAATGAAGCAAATGATGATGATTACCCCAATATATCCCTATGTAAAAGAAACTTAAGACATAACTCATGAAAACTGGAATCAAATGCTGCAACTCAAACCAGTCGCTTCCAGTTGGGACTTTTATTTCTAAAACCATAATAGTAATAATGATAGCTAACACTCCGTCGCTAAAGGCTTCTAATCTGTTTTTATTCATCTTATTTTAAGCGATATTAATTTTAAGTATTTTTCCTGAGAAAATTGATTTTAAGGGTTTTATTTCTTTTTATTTACTTTTTTTCAACTGCGACTGTTTTAGCTTCTCATTTGCCCAATACTGAATTAATTTTGTGACAAGTTCAACAGGAACAGGGCTTTTTAATGGGAATTGTATGGTGGCTTTTGAAAGTTTATAGGGTGATAATTCTTCTTTAAATACTTCAACAACTTTAGGGTTGACAAATAAAGAATAATGATTTTTAAATGCAGCAAAATAGGCTAACATTCCATAATACTTAAAGGCCGGCATTTGATAGCTAATCACTTCAAGAGCTTCAGGTGCCGCTTCCTTGATGGTTTCCCTTAGAAGTTGCAAGGTGCTTCTTATTTCGGGAGACTGAAGAGAAATATATTCATCTATATTTTTAAATTCGGTTTCCATTTAATTGTTTTTGAAAGCTGTTTTTATAAACACATCAGGCTTGTTCGAGGGTTTTGATGTCGATTTTATACATCTTGAAAAGTGCATTCATTGCGCGTTGAGATTTTTCTTTATCGGGGCAATACAAGAGTTCAACAATGTTGGTTGGAACCACTTGCCAGGTGACTCCAAACTTGTCGGTGAGCCATCCACACTGCATATCAGTGCCTCCTTCAGATAGTTTGTCCCAGTAATGATCAATTTCCTCCTGTGAATCGCAATTAATAACGAACGATATAGCAGGGGAGAAGCTATAATGTGGTCCACCGTTTATGGCTACGAATTCTTGCTCGTTAAGCATGAAGTCAATGGTCATTATGGTACCTTTGGGCACGGGTGCGCCCTCGCCATAATAGGTTGTTTTAAGTGTTTTTGATGTTTTAAATATAGATAAGTAACAGTTTACTGCTTCTTCTGCATTAGAATTGAACCAAAGGAAGGGGATTATTTTTTGCATTGTAAGTTAATGTCTATTGTTGTTAGCGGATTTGAAACTAATGATAAACTTAGGGATTGTGAGTTTTTAAGTATTTTTTCATGGGTTTCCAGTAATATTGTTTCCATCCCTCTTTGAGTTCTTCAACTTTATGCTCAGGGACATCGGTTTGCAACAAAGTGAGTTTTGTATTATTGCCTATTGCTTTAAATTGGAAATTGCAGATTGAAAAGTGGTCTTCTGGCCATCCTTCTTCCATGAAATGCCATGCCTGAATGATTTTTTCTCCTTTGATAAGTTCGATGTTATATCCATGTATATAACCATCAAAGATAGTGAATTTGCCTTTTGGTTTTTTATTCATATTTACATTTCCACCTGTAATGGCTGAATGTTTTTTTGAATCCATTAGCAGTTCATATGCTTCAAAGGATGATGCATTTAAAGTTATGCTTTGTCGGATTGTTTTGGTTTCCATTTAAGATATTTTGCTTGATAGAACGAAAATAATGATTTATAAAGGTTAAAACAAATTAGGTATAATATGGCACTATAAGAAAGGGATTTATAATTTGGAGGTCTAGTTAATGGGTTATGAATTAATGGGTTATTGGAGGTTTTAGTTAGTTGATAATGAGTTTATAGTTCACGATTTTTGTTTCGCCAAAGAGGTTGAGGTAATAGATGCCTGAGGATAGTTGGTAGGGGGAAAGGTTGATTTGTGTGGTGGTGTTGGTGAGTGTTTTGAATATCCGGCTGCCTTTTGCATCGAAAAGAGTGATGGTGATTTTTTCGTTTTGGGGGTTGGTGACGTTAAGTGTTCCATTATTTGGAATGGGATTGGGGTATATTTCGGGATTGGGCGTTTTTATTTCGTTGACGGCGACATTGCTGCTGATGATATTGATGTTATCGACATAAATATTATTGCCCCATAAGCCTATATTGCGAAATGCCACGAGGAGATGGGGTGTTCCGCTGAATGCGGCAAGGTCGATGGTGTCGGTGCGCCATTGTGACGAATCGGGGGTGAAGAAATTGGAGCTGTTGGGAGCTGTGGCGAGGGTGGAAGCCCATTTTTTGTAGACTTGGGTGAAGGTGATTCCGCAATCGGTTGAGACGAGCACGGCTAAGGTGTCGGTGTATTGACCGCCATAGCAGGCATGCGCCACATCGAAAGTGAGTTTGCTGTTGGTGGGATTGCTGAAATTGAGTGAGAGGCGCATATCGTCCCAATTGCCATGAGAATCGTTGTCGAAATTACCAAAAATGGCGGATTGGGTGGAATTTCCGAAGCCTCCGACAGTGGAATTCAAGGACCATTGGGCATCATTTTGAGGGTTTTCAATTGTGATTTCGTAAGGGGGAAAGGCTGCCTGAAATCCTTCCTGAATATTGGTTGGCGGGGCGAAAGCATTTATGGAAACTTGTAGTGAATCGGAATCGGATTGCCCGTTTTGGTCAGTTACGGTGAGGGTTGCCAGATAGGAGCCCACATTTGGGAAAAAGACAATAGGGTTGCGGAGGTTTGAGGTGGCAGGTGTTCCGTTTTGGAAAGTCCAGTGCCAGGTGGCATTTTGATGATTCAGAACGGAATAGTCGTCGAAATAAAACGAATCGACTTCGCACACCTTGATTTGCTGGAGTTTATCGACCGTAATCTGAGCAACAGGTTTTGAAGGGGCATCATAGAGGGCACTTTCCCAAATTCCTTTCCCATAGGAAGCAATTCTTATCTTCCCATCGCGATAAAACGGACGTGCGATATCGGAATTGAAGAAAGTGGGGAGGCTATCGTTGAGGATTTGCCAGTTGGAGAGGACATTATTACGATAAAAGACCGTTCTGCCGGAGCAAAAATAGATGCCGCCATTGGTGTTTGGGATGCTGAGTATACTATGTGCATTTTCGTCGTTAAGAATTGAAGTTGTGAGGTTTGTCCACGAAGTTCCGCCATTGAGAGTCTTGAAAATTTTAGAGCCATTGGCACCATAGGTATAAGAAATCCATAAGATGTTTTCGTTTGTTAAGTCGAGGGTTAGCGACATAACACGACTGTTGCCCGCTGGGATTGGAATGGAAGCCCAGGTGATGCCTCCATCGGTGGTTTTCCAGAGTTTACCCACGCTACCGTATTGTGGTTGCTGATTTAGATAAATTACATTAGGGTTGCTGCGTGAAATTTCGATGTATCTGACTTTATCATTGGTGTTTGTGCCAAATTCTTTAAGGAGGCTGTAGGATGCGCCCCCATCAGTGGTTTTCCAAAGCTTATTATCGTTGCCAATGAAGGCAATGCTATAGCAGGAGGGAAGGAATTCCATTTCGGAGGACTCGGCTGCATAGTAACTTTCGTTGGGATTCATGCCCATGCTAAACGAATTGACAGGACCGGTGATGCTTTCGGGTAGATATTTGCCACCTATATCAGAAAAATAGGTTTTAAGGTTATTACCTGGGTTGACGTATCCTGTCGATGCTTCGCCACCTCCAAGTGAAAGGAAGTTGCCTGTGCCATAATCTTCAACATAGGCAATATTACCGTTGTGATATAAGCCTCCAACCAGCACATCTTTGTTCCAACCTGATCCGAAACCCCAGTATTCGGAGCCTCGGATGCCTCCGTTTTTGTGAGTTGTTAAAGAATCGAAGAAATCGGGAGATTTATACACCCCTCCATCGGTTGTAATCCAATAGTTATTGCCAATGGCACGAAAATCCTGCATATCGACATGCAAATTCAGGTTGCCACCTGATACATATCCGGCAGCGGGGGTAAAGGTTTGAGCACCATCGTTTGAGCGCCAGAGGTTGAGTCCGCCTATGAGAATTTTATCGGGATTGGTGGCAGAAACCATGATGGCACAATTGTAGAAACCCTGATGATAGGTCCAGGCAGGGTAGCCATACACAAGATTGGGATGAGAAGTTGTATAAGGACCTCCATTGGGTGGGTTTGGAAGTGACCAGGTGGTTCCACCATCATCGCTTCTGTACACTCCAATAAAGCCGTAATCGTTGGCTTTTGCTTCACCAATTAAATGGACATACACACGATTGGGATTGGCTGGAGTGACTCCAATGCGAGCTCCGCCATCGTTTCGGGCAGTGTCGGTGGAAGCATACCAACCTGTGGTTTGCTGAGAAAAAGTTAAACCAGAATTGGTGGATTTGAAGAATTCGCAAACTTTGAGGGTTGGATTGTCTTTTACAAGATAAACGATGCTGCTATTGGCCGTATTAAGTTTAATATCGTAACAAGTCTGACCATAAGTTTGTGAAAAAGTTGTACCTCCATCTGCTGAATAATATAGACCCGCATCTCCCGCAACCATAACGATTTGAGGGTTAGCGGGGTTAATGAGGATTTCATTTGCATTGAGATTGCTTACGGATAGGACTGTAGTCCAGTTGCTACCTCCATTGGTGCTTCTTTTCAGATATGGACCACTTCCTGCAAAAACAATATCAGAATTTGTAGGGTCGACTTCAACGGCTCTGACGCCACCTGAAAAGTCTTCGCCAATAGATACGCATTTCCAGGAGGAAGCACTGTCGGTGCTTTTGTAAACTTCGCCAGGCTCAGTGCCAAGGTAAATTACATTTGGAGCAGCAAGGCATTGGTCTATTGAATATACATTGGTCTGATCGTTGGCAGGCTGGTTGCTGTTGTCGAAAACCTGATAGGGCCCCACAGGTGACCATTTGGGAAGAGTTTTTTGATTGTTTTTGGTTTTTTGGGCGAGTTTGTTTTTGAATGCAAGCTCGCTGTTGAATTGTTCGTTTTCTTTCAGAGGAATAACAAAACCGTTTTCATCGAGACGGTTTTCGATGGCTCTTCGCCAACGCTTATAGTATTGTGTATGATATGATTTTTCGAAAGTATGCGTGCTATAATACTCCTGATAGAGGCGGTCGACAGTGAAAACATTAGGGTTTTCGCCATACATTTGCTGTGCCCAAGCAGCAAGGGTTTTGATTTCTGCATTGGATGGCTTGTACATTTGCTGTGCAAAAATATTCAGCGAAAAATAAAGGATGAAGGCGGTTAGGAGAAGGTTTTTTTTCATGATTAAAAATCAATTATTCATTATTGTTAGGATAAAGATCTGAAATAGCAATCATTCAGATGTATAAATTCAATTGTTTTAGAGGAATGTTGTTTTGTTTTTCAAAGGTATTATTATTTTTTCAAACTAATACACATCAGGTAATTTATTTTTTTCATTGCCTCTTCAAAGGGTGAAATGATTTGTGTTTTCTTTGAAAAGAGCGACTTAATGAAAATAGATTTCTTTAACAGGATGAAGTTCCCACGAATGTTTCTTGGTGTGTTTGTCGCCATGGTTGGTGTCAGGCTTATGTGAAGCATCGTAAAATCCTAGTCCCACCACAACAACGGGGATTCCTTTATCAAAATGAGCCTTTTTAGAATTACTTGTGCCACAACCCATAATTTTCAACCCATGTTTATTGAGATAATCTTTTATTTTTTGTTGGGTTTTAATGTTTTCGACAGGCACTTCTATAATTATCCGATCACCATCAATGTTTTTAGGGCCTATTTCGATATGAAAATCACAATCATTATCCTCTGTCTTCACAAACCACATATATCCTTTAAGAATATACAAAGAGTCTTCAGGAGTATTGTGTTTTCTTATACTCTTAGGGTTTTCGGCTTTCTTTGAAATTGATTTCGTGGCCAAATAATACAAATCACCCCAACCGTAAATGTATTCGACACTAATGGTGTCTTTTTTTAATTTATAGATGCTGTAATTTGTTTCATGCTTAGCCGAACTGCGATCCTGACGTTCTTTGGGAGTAGTAGGATAACAATTACAAGCATTGTTCTGGCCATAAAGCATTGAACAGTAAAAGATAAAAGCGGGGATTAGTATTTTTTTCATAAGATTCATAAGTTGAATTTCAGTAATATGGATAGCAAAATTACGAATTCTTTTCAGCTTTACTCTTCCTTGATTTTCAATGATACATATTTAATGCTTTTCCGATTATCGGTATAGGTGATATGAACCATTCCGTCAGTCGATTGTATGATGGCAGGATAACTGTATTCTCCTTCTTGCTGGTCTTCGAGTTTGTAAATATCGGTCCAAACTATCCCATCTCGGGAAATTGCGACATTCAATTTGTTGCGTCCATGCACCCATTCTTTTCCACTTTGCATGGGATTATAAACCAGCACTTGCAAGCCCGATTGAAGTGTTACCGCATCGATGCCCGAATTGGGGTTTAATATGTTGGTTTTCTTCAATTCACTCCAGCTCTGCCCATCATCCATCGAATAGCTTTCCATTACACAATTTTGATTGCTTCTGCATAAAGCCTGTATCTTCCTTCCGGGGTAAACCAAGAGGGTAGGTTGAATAACTTTGGCTTCATTGCTCGTATCAATGGGAATCACTTTCCATGTTTTCCCTTTATCGGTTGAACGTTCCATGAAGGCTTTCCATTGCGTCAAAGTTTCAGTACTCGAAGGGTTAAGCCAGCTGCCTGAAGCTAATTCTATGGGTTTATTCTTTATGGGTCCGAGTATACCTTTCAAATGATAAGGTTTTGACCAGGTTTTTCCATTGTCATTAGAAATGATTTCCATGCCTACCCATTCGCGTGGATTTGGACCTACTTTATAATATAATTTCAATCCCTTCTTCCTGGTTCTGAATAAGACAGGGTTCCAACAAGCATAACGAAGACTATCGGAAACTACTCCGCATACCAAACAAATTGGGGCATTCCATTTCCCTTTTTTATTTATTGAAGCCCAAATGCAAACATCTTTTGCCCCTTCATAGCTACCTCCAAACCATGCAGACATAAGGGTGTTTTTCCCCAGTTCAATTAAGCTTGAAGCATGGCATTGTTTAAAAGGAGCTAATGTGAATATGTTTTCTTTTGAAAGAGTTTGAACTTCGATTTTTTGCTGCCCTTGAATCCTAAGACTTATGGCGAGTAACAACATTATTAAGCACTTTTTTCCGACATCTATTCGAATCATTAAAATTGTTTTTTTTTAATGCAAAAGCAAATAGCTTTCTTAGGTGTTTTGAGACAAAATGACAGCTTCACCAAATTTGGATATAAAACAAATTTCCTGACATGCTTTATCAAGTTCAGGATTGAGTTTAGAAAACAACTCCAATGATAGAATTAACATAGATGTTGAAATAGAAAAAGACAAGCCAACAATATGTTCCAACTCTTTTTCTAATTTCTTGTCCGACTCATCTTTTGAAAATGAATTCTCATTAACAGGCCCCCCATGAACAAATAGAGATAATTCGGAGAATAGAGGAATGATTTTCCTAACAAGCGAATTGTGTTTATTTGACTTTTTTGCGTTTATGTATTTGCTTATAAAGCTAAGATAATACTTATCTTTGAATTGGGCAGATTTTTCAGAAATGACTAATGGAGTATATTTTTGATAATTCTTATTAATTTCTCTAAATAATGCAAAAGGATCCTGCTTATAGGGATCGCCTTTGAAATTTCTTACTTCTTCCCATGCTTTTCCAATGGATACATCTTCACTTAGCGCAAAAAACTTAATGTATTCTGAAGCTGCCGAATCATTTTTTTCTTTCTTAAACCGGATGTATAAGTATATAAATCTCAAATAATGCTCCATCATCGAACGAATAAGAATGTTCATCGAAAAGAGGTTTTGAGTTTTATATAAATCCAAAATCCCATCTTTAATGAAATTTGTTTTGGTGATGAAAAGTAATATTAAATTTCCTGTTTTTGGATATTCATATGTTTTCAGTATTTCAAATACAACCGGAGCATTTTCCACAAATACATCTTGTATTTCGGAGTCAATTGTAAATATTTTTTCAAAAGGCTTCATCTACTTCTTAATGTTAAAAAAGCATTAATCATCTAAATGCAATAATCAATTAATGCGATTCTGATTAATACATTCCATATGATGCATATCTAATAAAGTATCAAAAGTAATAAAAATAGTATTACAACAAATTAAGTCTTCAAAAATAGGCATAATTTCTATACCAGTAAAATAGGCTTATTATTACATAGTAAAGGAATAGTGCATGTTTATTCATATTTCGGATTAAGGTAATTCTTGAGTGTTGGTGTTGCTAAGTTTATGCGACATGGCGAAGGTGGCGATTTCGAAGCTAAAAACTGACCTACAGAACTGGGTTTTGGTTTAATGCTTATTTGGCTATTTTGAGGTGAAGAAAAGGACGATTTTAAGTGCAAAATGCTTGAAAAAAGGAACGAAAATGACGGTTTTTGAAAAAAAGCAAATTTTTAAGGGTCTTAAAGTGTTGATTGAATGATTACAAAATTACACGAAGTCAATTTGAGTGTGAGTAGTACATATTTTAGTGTAGGTAGAACCAATTTGAGTGTAAGAATTACCAATTTGAGTGTAGGTAGAACCAATTTGAGTGTAAGTAGTACCAATTTGAGTGTAAGTAGTACATATTTGAGTGTAGGTAGAACCAATTTGAGTGTAAGAGGGATCAATTGGATTGTAAGTATTCCCAATTTGACTTGCACTGTCATCAATTTGATTGCAGCTATCTTTAATCGAGCTGTGATTGTAATTAAACAGATTTTAAGGAGAATATATTATGGTTTTAATCTGGTTAAACAGGACGTGTGGGACGCCAAGTCCAACGAGGGATTAAGATGGTGAAGAAATAAAAGTGCCTAAAGTGCCTAGAGTACTTAAAGTTATGGGAAGGCTTGCTCGGATTGGGTGAGCCTTTTTAGTTGAAATAAATAGAATGTAGATTACTTGAAAACACTGGTAAAACCTGAAAGGATATATTCGGTATTCTAGGACATAGAAATGCGAAATCAGCAAAAGTTATTAACAATTTATGCTGCGAACTTAAAAGTATCCACATAAGGTGTTCCTCTTTTCACTACAGCAAAAATTCTTGAAATTAACTTGTTTCTGATTATGTT
>CAIXTV010000168.1 GCA_903922465.1 uncultured bacterium | reverse complement strand
TTTGCATACGAAGTAAAATGATTTTCGCATGCAGTAAAATATTTGTCGGACGCCATAAAATGCTTTGCATACAAAGTTAAATTTTTTTCGCACGCTGTAAAATTTTTTTCGCATGCAGTAAAATATTTGTCGGACGCTATAAAATGCTTTGCATATAATGTAAAATGATTTGCGCGCCATTTAAAATCATCTGAACAAATAACTGAATTAAAATAAAACTAATTTACTTCATTTTTACTGAAATTGGCGAAATAAGTCCATTTTAAAAGTCAAAAAAACGTTTTAACATTTTTTATGATTTCTATTACGTTGATATTCTTACATATATATTATTTACTGATATTTCTCATCATATATTGAATTATTTTAACGTACTTTACGACCCTAAATTATTCATCAATAAAAACACATAATTATGATTGCACAATTAATTTGGAAGCTAACAACTTTCAAAAAAATCCAGAAATTCAACATTGATCACACTTCCGAAACGGGCGCAATTACTGAATATGCCGCCGAGAAAACCAAATTAAACGATGCCGTTCTCAATATCGAAGCCGATGAAATCATCATTAATCAAAACACCAAAGGAATTACGGATGATACCAATGCCGACAAAGTGAATATGGCAGATACAGTCTATCAATATGCACACAAAGCCTTGCCCAAGGCTCGCGATGCAAAAAAAGAAACTTTTGTAAAACAATTAGAAATCGAAGTTTACCAAATCCTTAAAGCTTCTAAAGCAGATGCTCTAACCATTGCAAGAGGTATTCGCAAGCTATTGGCTGACAACCCTACCCTATTCGATAATATCGAACCTGCCGATTTAACTGATCTTGATGATACTATTGCCAAATACGATGCTTCACAAGCAAACCCCGCTATGGCAATTGAAACCAAAAAAATAACCGCTAATGAACTTATCATTAAAGAATATGAGAATGCCGATGCTGCTATCGAAAATATGGTTGACTATTTTGTAGGTAAATATTTCAAAACCAAACGTGCTTTGGTCAAAGAAATGAAGAACTGTCTGCGTATTGAAGTAGAAGGCGTGCACCATACAGGCTTAATCGTTGCCTGTAAACAAGCCAATCCTCCCGCAGGGGCTTTCCCTTATGAAGAAGGTGTTTTATGTAAAATTGTAGAACGCAACCGCGAAGTACTAACCGATATCAACGGTATGGGAAGCATTATCAAATTTATGCCCGGAACCATGCATGTTGAATTCTCCAAAGCAGGCTTTGTCACCAAAACTATGATTATTATTTTTAAACGTGGGCACATCGAAGAGGTGGAAGTGGTGATGGAGAAGGTGGTGAATCCTTAATATTAAGAAAGGCTTGCTCCTGTTGGGGTGAGCCTTTTTAGTTGACAATGGACAGTTGAGAATTGAAAATTAATAATTTAGGATGAAGAATTTGTAAATGAAAGGTCTGTTTGGGATTGGATTATAGCAAATGCTACAAAAATGGAGCGACGAAGTGAAAACTTCGCCGAGCTGTGGGCTTAATCTACGGCTATTGGGGTAGCTATACTCCATTTAAAAAAATAGCAACAATTGAAGAAGGCGATGTTAATTTGAATACCGATTATAATCAATTGATTTATAAGTATGGTCTTGATAATGAAAGGCGAAAGATGGAGGAAAAGCAATATACCGGCGGACAATTGGTTTCTACTAAAACTAAATTTTATTCGAGCAATTATGAAAAAGAAAGTATAACTGCCGGTGGCAATACCATAGATAGGGAGCTATTTTATATCTTTGCACCGGACGGCTTGGCTGCGATATTAGAAAAAAAAGGGAGTAATAGGGTTATGTATTATGCTAGTACAGATAAATTAGGGTCTATAAATCTTCTGGTTAAAGAAGACGGTAGCATTGCTGCAGACCAAAGTTATGATGCGTGGGGGAGACAACGAAACCCTGTGGATTGGACATTTAATAATCTCACTGCTAATATTATTACTGATAGGGGATTTACAGGGCATGAGCATTTGAATTATTTTAGTTTGATTAATATGAATGGGAGGGCTTATGATCCTACTATTGGGCAATTCCTAAGCCCTGATATTTTTGTGCAAGAGCCTGAGAACTCGCAGAGTTTTAATAGGTTTTCATATTGTTTGAATAATCCGTTGAAGTTTGTGGATCCGAGTGGGTATTTGATTGATGATTATTTTAGCTTTACAGGTAAATATTTGTATACAGATAATGCAATTACGCATAATATCAGAATAGTTGATGAAGGGACTTTTAATTTGATGAACGAATTTGCTGCAAAGTTTAATTTAAATGAAGATAATAAAACTAAATTGCTTCATGAGGCATCTTGGTTAGCAGATGGCATGTATTTAAGTGATGAATGCGCAAAAGGTATATTGAATCATTATTACTTGGAAGCAGGATACAATTTAAATGAATTATCTGGGAATTCAATTCGGTTAGCTGAATATAGAAAGTTTGATCCCTATTTAGCATCAACTGATTGGGATAAATCTAATAATAAATTAATAATAGATTTTAGACGCGGATATATTGGATATACTGTAAATAATGTTGAAGATTATATTAACCTTTTTAGGCATGAAAGAGGTGGTCATGGAAAAGATTTATACAAAGCTTTTGCTGAAGGAAAATCACCTTTATACCAAGAAGATAAAGACTACTGGAATTGGGAAAAAAGAGCTACCCTTTTTCAAATAAAAGATGCTTCTTGGACTAATACATCAAGTAATTTTAAGCAACATATATTTAATGAATATGGAAGTAGCAGTAATATTACCAAGCCTTTTGAAAGAGAAAAGTACTTTGGAAACTTTGGAATAAATATGATAATAATATTTTATTAAATGAAATCTTATATAATAATATCCTTAGGGCTTATTTTCTTAATTTTTGAAAGGTGTAATATGAAATCTGAAAAAGTGCAATTGCAAACTTTAAGTTGTATTGATAGTTTTAAAATTTCAGAACATCCTTCCATTGGTCCAAATTCATTTGTTTTTAGTCTATCAACAAATGATACTATATTAATGAATTTATTTTACAAAAGAAATTATGATAAAATAAAAATATGTGGTTCTATTTTTAGCGATTCATCATTTTATTTTGGAAGCCCTTATTCCGATTTTAATAAGGATAGTAATGATTTTATTGTTTACTTAACTTCTTCTAATTTAATTGAATATTCTCAAAAACAATTGGATTCTATTTCGAGACAAACAAAAAAGATATCCATATTAAAATTAAAAAAGGTTCAAAAATTTGGGATATTTGCAAATGTAAATAATTTTTAGAGTAATTTGAAGTGTTTTATATCTAATTCTGCAATAAACCCCTGAATCTGAATTTAATGACAAATTATATAAATAGACCTATTCATTATATCTTTGCGCCTGATGGTTTGGCTGCCATATTAGAAAAAAAAGGGAGTAATAGAACAATGTATTATGCAAGTACTGATAAATTAGGGTCTATAAATCTTTTGGTAAAAGAAGATGGCAGCATTGCTACAGACCAGAGTTATAATGCCTGGGGCAGACTGCGCAACCCTGTGGATTGGACTTTTAATAATCTCACACCTAATATTATTACTGATAGAGGCTTTACCGGGCATGAACATTTGAATTACTTTAGTTTGATTAATATGAACGGGAGGGCTTATGACCCTACAATTGGACAATTCCTAAGCCCTGATGTTTTTGTGCAAGAACCTGAGAATTCTCAGAGTTTTAATAGATTTTCTTATTGTTTGAATAATCCGCTGAAGTTTGTGGATCCGAGTGGGTATTTGTTTGAATTAGGTAATTGGGAAATTTTAAGAAGACAAAATGGTGATGTAACTTATAGTAAAATTAATGATTTAGGCGGAGAAGAATTTCAGATTCTTAATTATGCAGAGGAAGGACCAAATGGGGAGCATTATCAAACCCATGCACCTTATGTTTTTGAAGGTACAACTGAAGCACTTGCAAATAGTATTTTAAATAGCAAGGGTTGGAAAAATGCAACTAGTAAACCGGATAATTATAACCCTTTGCTTGCTGCAAATGCTTTTTGTGATATATTTGAAAAAGCAATTTTTAAAGCTGCTGTC